>PUPC01000084.1 GCA_003553185.1 Planctomycetota bacterium
GCCCGACAGTGAACGAGGATGAGGATGAGAAGAGATGCCTGAAACAGCCGACCTGATACTCGATGCACGGGCCGGACTGGGCGAGGGGGCCGTCTGGGACAGCGAACGGGAAACGCTCTACTGGGTGGATATCAACGCAGGCGTGGTCCACGCATTCGATCCGGCGACCGGAGAGGACCGTGCGTTCAGCGTTGGCGAGCCGGTGGGGACCGTCGTCCCCAGGCGGTCCGGCGGGCTGATGCTCGCCGTCCGGCGCGGGTTCGCATCGTTCAACCCCGAGACAGGGGCGTTCCGCCTCGTCTGCGACCCGGACGGGCACAACCCCGAACTGCGGTTCAACGACGGCAAGTGCGATCCGGCCGGCCGGTTCTGGGCGGGCACCATCACCGGTCGCGACAAGCCGGGCCGGGCCGGACTGTTCTGCCTGTTCCCCGACCTCCATGCCGAGCAGAAGCTGGCCGACGTCACCAACTCGAACGGCATCTGCTGGCGGCCGGACGGACGGATGATGTACTACATCGACACCCCGCTCCAGCGGGTGGACGCCTTCGATTTCGACCCGGAGACCGGCTCGATCAGCAATCGGCGACCGGTGGTCACGGTCCCCGACGACATGGGCCATCCCGACGGGATGACGGTCGACGCCGAGGGAAAGCTGTGGGTCGCCATGTGGGGCGGCGGGGCGGTGCATCGATGGGACCCCGAGACGGCCGAGCACCTCGGTTCGATCGCGGTGCCCGCCTCCCAGGTCACATCCTGCGCGTTCGGCGGGCGGAACCTCGACGAGCTGTACATCACCACCGCCCGAGCCGGGCTTACCAGAAAAGAACGCCGTGCACAACCCCACGCCGGGGGGCTGTTCAAGGCGGAGCCCGGGGTTCCGGGGGTAAAAGCGTTCGCGTTCGCGGGGTAAACGCGGCCGTCTCCGCTGCTATCCGGCCGCCTCGGCGGCCATCCGGCGGATGCTCTTCAGGTCCAGCTTTCCGCTGCCGAGGACCGGAATCTCGCTGATACGGTGAAACTGGCCCCGGCGCGGCACCCACAGGTTCGGCAACCCGCTGCGGCTGAGGCGCCGGACCAGCTCGCCGATGTCCATTCCCAGGTCGGTATACAGGACGAGGATGCGTTCCCCCTTCCGCTCGTCGGGGACGGAGGTGACCACGCAGCGCAACTCGGCCGGGTCGAGCCCGGCCGCCTCGTGGATCGCGTCTTCGAGCGCCATGTGGGGGATCGTTTCCCCGGCGATCTTCGTGAACCGGGACACGCGGTCGGTCACCGTGATGAAGCCGTCCTCGTCGATCCGGGCGATGTCGCCGGTCCGATACCATCCGCCGTCCATCACCGCGTCGGTCGCCTCCGGATCGTCGAGATAGCCGAGCATCACGTTCGGCCCCTTGAACAGGAGCAGCCCCTCTTCGTTCGGGGGGAGCGGGTCGCCGGTCTCGGCGTCCACGACTCGGGCGGCGACGTTGGGCAGGGCCGGGCCGATCGTCCCCTCTCGGGTGCTCGGCTGGATAGGATCGGCCACCCGGTCGGCGGGGATGTTGACGGCGGCGACCGGTGCCAGTTCGGTGCAGCCGTACCCCTCGATGGGGCGAACTCCGAACGCATCCTCGAATCGGTCGGCGACCTGTGACCGCATCTTCTCGGCGCCGCAGATCACCACCCGCAAGCCGGCGAGGTCCTCCCGTTCGCACTTGCGGGCGTAAAGCTGGAGAAATGTGGGCGTCCCGATCAGCAGGGTGGCCCGGTGCTCGCGGATGAGCCGCCCGATGGTCTCGGCGTCCAGCGGGTTCGCGTGATAAACCGTCCGCAGGCCCAACAGCACCGGCGCCCACAAGCCCGCGGTGAACCCGAACGAGTGGAAGAACGGCAGGACACCGCACAGGCAGTCGTCCGGTTCGAACGACAGGACCTGGCTGAACCCGACTATGTTGGCGGCGATGTTCCGGTGGGTGAGAACCACGCCCTTGGGGAGGCCGGTGCTGCCGCTGGTGAAGACGACGGTGGCGGGATCGTCCGGGCGTACCCGACGCGGCTCGTGCAGCCGGCAGAGCACGTCCGCCGGGAGCAGAACACACTTCAGGCCGGCCAGCACTTTCTGAAGCGGGGTGATCGTCTCCGCCACGTCCTCGAGCATCACCATCTCCGGGCGTTCCCGAAGCCCCGCCTTCTCGACGAACTTGCGGGCGGTGAGGATCGTCTTGATGTCGCACCGTGCGATCGCCGCATCCAGCGCCTTCGCCGAACTCGCATAATTCAGGTTGACCGGAATCTTGCCCGCGAAGAGCGTGGCGATGTTGGCGGCCGCACCCGCCACCGTCGGCGGCAGCATCAGGCCGACATACTGCTGGCCCGCCGTCATCCGCCGGATCGACCGCGACAGAAGCGAAGCCATCGTCAGCAGCCGACCGTACCGGACGTCCGGGTTGTTCGGGTCGGCCAGACAGGTCCGCCGCCAGTTCAGTTTCGCCGCCCGAATGAACGCCCGGTGGAGCGGCAGATGGACTCCACGCCGGTAATCGAAGGCGTCGGCCGCGAGCTCGGCGACCACGGTCCGCACCTCGTGGGCCTTCGACCGGCTGGGCATCGCCCGGCCGAACGAGACCGTGGTCGGGGACCGGCGACGCCGGGGCCGCACGCACGACCGGCGGCGGACCAGCCCGCCCCACACCCGATCGAGATGCATGGGGATGACCGGGACATCCGTGCCCTCGACCAAATCCTCGAACTCGGGCCGGAACCGCAGCAGGTTCCGCGTCCGGCTGATCTCGCCCTCGGCGAAGATACAGACGAGCCCGCCATCGTCCACCAGCGCCTTCCGGGCTTCACGGAACGCCTCGGCCTGTTCCTCCGGCGGGTCGTCAGGCGACCAGGGGATCGCCCCCATTCGACTCGTCGCCCAGTGAAGCAGGGGGTGCTCGTAACTGGAGCGGTCCATCACGAACCGGACCGGCCGCTGGAAGCAGGCGGCGATCACGGCGGCGTCGGCCAATGACACGTGATTGCTGACGAGCAGAGCTGGACCGCTCTTTGGCACATTCTCCAGCCCCAGTCGCCGGAACCTCCAGACGGTGTGCGTGGCCAGCCAAACGACCAGCCGGACGAGAAACGTGGGGAGCGCGACGCAGAGGGCGACGGTGGCCGCCACCGCGGTCAGCCCGATGACGGCGAACGTCAACGCGGGGTTCAGCCGGAGATGGGCCGCGAGGAAATAGACAGTAAAGGCGGCGACCATCATACCGGCGAAGGTGACGAAGTTGAGCGCGGCGATGGTCTTGCCCCGTCGGTCGGACGGACTCCGCTGCTGTACGAACGCGTTGATCGGGACGAAGTAGAACCCGGCGAACAGGCCCAGCGCCGCCAGGTTGCCGGCCGTGAGGACCAACCGGGCCCGGTATGCCCCGGCCAGCGGGATGAACGCCAGCAGGATGCTGCACACCGCCATCCCCGCCCCGCCGAACGGGACCATCCCGAACTCGACCTTCCGGTCCGACAGCTTGCCGGCGAGCAAGCTGCCCAGCCCCACGCCGATGGACCAGACCCCGAGCAGCGTACTGATCGTCTGGTCCGCCGTGATGCCCAGCGACTCGCGTGCATACGGCACAAAGTTCTGCAGGTACATCGCCCCGAACGACCACAGGTAGGTATTCGCGAGCACACATACGAACAGGGGCCGGTCCGCACGCACCACGCGGAGATTGGCCCACATCTCGGTGAACGGATTGCGCCGCATCCGGCGGCGTTCGCCCGCCGGCGGCAGTCGCCGAATGAACAAGCTCGACACGCCCGACACGCCGGCGATGCCGGCGAGCACGAGGGCCGAGTAATGAGACGCCCCCGCATCCGACCTGCCGCGCCCGATCACCATCAGCCAGCCCGAGGCGGCCGTGCCCAGGATGATGCCGGCATACGTCATCATGTTCATGATCCCGTTGCCCTGGGACAACTCCTCGTCGTCGAGAATCTCGGGCAGGATGCCATACTTGGCCGGGCTGAAAAACGTGCTTTGCACCGCCATCAGGAACAGGACGATGATCGGCGCGACTCGCCAGTCGAACCGCCCCGTGGTCCACAACGCGGCGAAGGCGAGCAGCATGATCAGCACCTCGGCCACCCGCGTGGCCGTGATGACCCCGCTCTTGCTGAACCGGTCCGAAAGGTGCCCGGCCCAGCTCGAGAACAGGATGTAGGCGAGCGAAAATACGGCCGTCGAGCCGGCGAGGTAGGCGGCTCCGCCCTCCGTCGCCGCCAGACCGGCCGACACCACCAGCATCACGATCATCTTGAAGGCGTTGTCGTTGAACGCACCGAGGAACTGAGTGACGATGAGTGCCCAGAACGAGCGCCCGCGCAACCCTTGTTGACGATTCTCGATGCCCATGATGATCCTGCTCGATGCATTACATGCCCGGCGGAACCGCGGGACAGACAGGCGTCCGCCCGGCCGGTGCCCCGGCTACCATACCCAGACCAGAAAAACGATTCAAGTCGGCAGGATGCCCGGCAATGAGGTGTAAGGCGGGCCTGGGGGCAAAGGTATTCGCCCGATGATGCGTGGGAAGGGGGCGGTGTCACGCCCGGGCGGCGAACGGCCGAGCGCAGGTCCGCCCGTTCAGCCGGCTTTGATCCGCTCGACATCGATATCGAGTTTCTTCACCCGGTGCCACAAGCTGCGCTCGCTGACGCCAAGCAGCGGGGCGGCCTTGCTCTGAACGCCGCCGGTCCGGTGCAGGGTATCCACGATGATCTGTTTCTCGACATCGGCGAGGGTGTCATCCAGGGACTCCACCTCGTCGGGGAGGGTGTACTTCGGGCTCTCGGCGATGGACTGCAGGTAGAGCGGCAGGCAGGACGGCGTGACGATGTCCGAGTCGGCCATCACCACCGCCCGATAGATGCAGTTCTCCAGCTCGCGCACGTTGCCAGGCCAGTGGTACATCTGCAGCAAGTCCATCACCTCGCCGGAGACGCCGTCCACTGTCCGCCCCATCTCGTCGTTTGCGTGATCGAGGAAGGCGTCGACGAGCAGGGGGATGTCTTCCTTTCGCTCGCGCAGGGGGGGGACCACGATGCTGAACACATTGAGCCGGAAATAGAGGTCTTCCCGGAACTCGCCCTCTTCCACCGCCTGGGCCAGGTCCTTGTTCGTGGCGGCGATGACCCGCACATCGATGCCGATGGTCTCGGTCCCGCCCACCCGTTCGAACTCCTTCTCCTGGAGCACGCGAAGAATCTTCGCCTGGGTGGCGAGCGACATATCGCCGATCTCGTCGAGGAAGATGGTCCCGTCGTTGGCCAGCTCGAACTTGCCGCTCTTCCTCTGGACCGCCCCGGTGAACGAGCCCTTCTCGTGGCCGAACAGCTCGCTTTCGAGGAGCCCTTCGGGGATGGCCACGCAGTTGAGCTTGACGAACGGGTTGTCCCGGCGAGCGGAATGGTTGTGGATGGCCTGGGCGATCAGCTCCTTGCCCGTGCCGCTCTCGCCGCAGACGAGCACCGTCACATCGGTCTCGACCACCTTCTGGATGAGTTCGAAAACCTGCTGCATGGCGCTGCTGGTCCCGACGATGTCGTCGAACGAGCATTGGCGGCGCAGCTTGGTCTCCAGCTTGCGAACATCCTGTTGCAGCTTCCGTTTTTCGAGTGCCCGGGCGACCACCACGCTCATCTCGTCCATCTTGAACGGCTTGGTGAAATAGTCGTAGGCCCCCGCCCGTACGGCGTCGATGGCGAGGCCCTTCGTCCCGTGCGCGGTGATGACGATGATCATCGCGTCGGAGTCTGCCTCGCGAATGAGCGGGATCGCATCCAGTCCGCTCATCCCCGGGAGTCGAACGTCGAGCAGCACCAAGCTGTACCGCTTCTTCCCCACCTCCTCGATGGCCGACTCCGCGTCGGCCACCGCGTGCGGCTCATAGCCGAGCTTGCGGGTCGCCTCCTCGAGGAAGAAGCGCATGTTCGAATCATCATCGACAATTAGAATCTTCTCGCTCATGCGATCGTGCCCTGTTCTCTGTCAGAAGTCGCGTTCCCCGTGCCGACAAATGCCACCGGCAGAAAGACGTGGAAGGTTGTCCCCCGGTCCGGATCGCTGTCCAGCTCGACCACACCGTCGTGTGCGGAGATGATCTGCTGGGCGATGGGGAGGCCGAGCCCGGTCCCACCCGGTCTCGTGGTAAAGAACGGGGTGAACAGCTTCTCCCGGTCCACGGGCGAGACGTACGAGCCGGTGTTCCGGACCTCGATTACCACGTGTTCGCTGCTGTCGGCCCGGGCGCTGGGGGCTCTGCGGACGACGGTGCGGACGGTGCCGCCCTCCGGCGTCGCCTGGAATGCGTTGCGGAGGATGTTGATCATCGCCCTGCCCAGCCGTTCCCGGTCCGCGGTTACATAGATGGGCTGTTCCGGCTGGTCGTACTCGACCTCGACTTCCTTGTCGCCGGTGTCCAGCCGGCACATTTCGACGCAGTGGCGGACGATGGTCCGCACGTCGTGCGGTTCGCGGTCCCCGATGGGCGGCTGTGCGAACTCGAGCAGGTTCTCGACCAGCTCGTTCAACTGGTCGATTGTGTTGAGGATCGTGTGAATGTATCGCCACCGGGGATCGTCCGGCTCCAGGTCCTCGCCGATCAGCTCGACCAAACCGTGCAGGGAGCCGAGCGGATTCCGTATCTCGTGCGCCATCCCCGCCGACAGCCGCCCCAGCGATGCCAACTGATCGGTCTGTTCCACCCGTTCGCGCAATCGCTTCAGCTCGGCCAGGTTCTTGAACAGGATGACCAGACCCTGGTGCGGGCCGTCTCCGCCCCGGAGCGGAGAAATGGTCACGCCGAGGGAGACCTGCCCGCCGCTCGGGAGGGCCGCCGACACCTCGACCGATGAAAACGTCCGGTGGTCGCATAGAGCGGAGTGGATCATCCGCCTGATCTGGGCGTTCTCCGGGGCGTCGGGGAACACCGCTCCGAAGTGCCGCCCCACAACGGACTTCGATTGTCGGCCCAGCGTCTTCTCCGCCACCCCGTTGAAACTGGTCACCATCCCGTCCGCCGAGGTGGTCATCACGCCCCCCTCCATACTGTCGATGATGTAGCCGAACAGCTTCTCCTCCTCGCTGTTTTCCTCCTCATCGACCTCGTCCGCAGCAGCTTCGTCCGCCGTGTGAATTCGGCGGGGCAGGGCCCACCCGATGACAAATCCAATCCCAAGGCCGCTGATGCCGGCTGTCATCGCCAGGATGAAGGCCATCTCCAGAAGGGTCTCGGCTTGCGGCAATAGCAGAGCGATCAGCCACAAGGTCAGGGCCACTGTCACCGCAGACACAGCGGCAATTACGGCAAACGACTCGCTTCTGTCACGCCCGGATTCTTGATCATGGGAGTTGTTGTCGAACAATCTGTCGGGTTGCGCGGTTTCAGATGTTGGATGCCTCCTGTTGGTCATCGCCCCTTCCTCAATCGGAGCGGCCGGCCCGGACACGGAGCCGGTCGCACGCTTGGTTCGTTGAAAACATAATAAAGAGCTCGGCCGGAACTGCCGGCACACAGCGAAATCAGTTGCAGCTTCCTGCCCGGATGTACACATCGTGCTCGCATGCACCGTACATCGCCGCCCTCCGATGGCTCACCGCCATAAACGATCAACGTCCGGCGGATGATGACATGCGACCATCGGACACCGTGCTGCCGCGCTCCGGGCGTTCAAGTAGAGTATCGGGAAATCGCCAGCGCGGTTTATCCCCTGCAGGGGATGTTTATGCGTGAATTACAGGCCCGCCTGCTCATCGCTGTGGGATTATCACCCCGTCAATCTTGCGGATGGAACATGCTCGCAACCGGTTGGCTGTTGTGATAGCATAGTTTCGCCGCGGCCCCGTTCGGATGTCGACCTGCGAATCCGGGCCGGAGAAGGTGTCGAGAAGGAATCGAGGCAAAACCGAGGACCGATGAACGACCGGACACAGACCCGCCATTATCAGCCGGCCGAGGGCGAAGTCGCCGCACCACGGCAGAGCCGATTCGGCCGGACGGTACTCGACTGGCTCGACGATTTCCTCGGGCACCTCGAGACCGAGCGGGATGCCTCGGAACACACCATCCGAGCGTACAGCAGCGACGTCGTCGAGTTCGTCAAGGCCGCCGGCGTGGGCGACACGCTCAAACCGGCCGACATCGACCACCTCATGCTTCGCAGCTACCTGGCCCGGCTCCGTGACGACGGCCAGTCGAGGTCCACCATCGCCCGGAAACTCTCGACCATCCGCTCATTTCTCCGGTTCCTCGTCCGCGAGGAAGCGATCGAGGAGAACCCGGCTGCCGACGTGCGAACCCCGCGAAAAGAGAAACACCTGCCGGTCACCCTCGACGAGAACGACATCCGGCACCTCCTCGACCAGCCCGACGCCAGGACGTTTCTCGGCGCCCGGGACCGGGCCATCCTCGAGGTCCTCTACAGTACCGGGATGCGGGCGGGCGAGCTGGTCGATTCCAACCTCGACGACCTCGACCTGATCGGAGAGGTCATCCGCGTCAGGGGGAAGCGGAAAAAAGAACGGCTGGCCCACCTCGGCAGCTACGCCGTCGCCGCTCTCAACGATTATATCGACGCTCGACGCCGCCATCCCAGGGCGCCCCGGTTCGACCGCCGGGCACTGTTCCTCAACCGGCTCGGCGGGCGGCTCACCGCACGAAGTGTTCGACGGATGCTCACCCGGCGGCTCAAGCAGGCCGGCCTGGACCCCCGGATCAGCCCGCACGCACTCCGACACTCGTTCGCCACCCACCTGCTCGACCACGGGGCCGACCTGCGGAGCGTGCAGGAACTGCTCGGCCATGAGAGCTTGCAGACCACCCAGGTCTATACGCACGTCTCCGCCGAGCGCCTCAAAAAAATCTACGACCGCGCCCACCCGCGGGCGAAATAATCGCCGACCGCTTGCACTCGCCTGCGACTTGCGCTATTCATGTACACATCGGGGATGAGTCGGAGGGTAACACAGGTGGAGCCGTTCGAGATCATCGACCACACAGCCGACGTGGGCATCGCCGCCCGCGGCGAGACGCCGGAAGACCTGTTCGCCAACGCCGCCGCCGGAATGTTCAGCATCATCACCGATCCGGACAACGTCGAGCCGCGTACCAGCCGACCGGTCACGGTGTCCGGTTCCGACCGGGCCGACCTGCTGGTCGCGTTCCTCAACGAGCTGCTCTTCCTGTTTGAGACCGACCGGTTCATCACCCGCCGCGTGGAGTTCGACCGGCTGACCGAGACCGAATTGGCGGCGGTCGCCCACGGCGAGGCCATCGGCCCCCAGCACGAGCTCGAAACCGAGATCAAGGCGGTCACCCGCCACGAACTGGCCGTCGAGCAGCGGGCCGATGACTGGCATGCGACCGTACTGTTCGACATCTGAAAAGGGATATCACAATGGCAAAGGGATGGAGCGGCCCGCTGGAACAGATCGACGACTATCGATGGCGCATCCCGAAGAACGCGCAGTCGGGGATGCGGGTCGACGGCATCCTGTACGCCGACGACCGGCTGATGGAGATGGTCCGCCAGGACAACGCGCCGCAGCAGGTCGCCAACGTCGCCTGCCTGCCGGGGATCGTCCGGGCGAGCTATGCAATGCCCGACATTCACTGGGGCTATGGATTCTGCATCGGCGGAGTGGCCGCCACCGACATCGACTCCGGCGGAGTGGTGTCGCCCGGCGGAGTGGGATACGACATCAATTGCGGCGTCCGAATGCTCACCACGTCCCTCGAACGCGAAGCGGTCCAAGCCGAGTTGGTGCGGCTGATGGACACGATCTACAACAGCGTCCCGTGCGGCGTCGGTGTCGGCGGCCAGGTCAAGTTCTCCGGCCGCGAACAACGCGACCTGCTCGAACGTGGCGCCGAGTTCGTGGTCGAGAAGGGGTACGGGCGGGCGAGGGATGTCGAGCACACCGAAGCGCGCGGCTGCCTCGACGGCGCTGACCCGGGGACCGTGAGCGATCGGGCGCTGCAGCGGGGCGTCAACCAGTGCGGAACTCTCGGCTCGGGCAACCACTTCGTCGAGGTCCAGGTGGTCGATGAGGTCTACGACGAGGCGGCCGCCGAACAGTTGGGCATCAGGCGGGGCCTGGTCACCGTGATGATCCATACCGGCTCGCGTGGGCTGGGGCACCAGGTGTGCGACGATTCGCTCCGAACGATGGAGAAGGCGATGCGGAGGTACAACATCGAATTGCCCGACCGCCAGCTCGCCTGTGCACCGGTCGACTCGCCCGAGGGCCGCCGCTACCTCGCCGGGATGCGAGCAGCGGCGAACTTTGCCTGGGCCAACCGGCAGATTCTCACCCACCACGTCCGCCGAGCGTTCGCCGAACAGTTCCGGCAGTCAGACGAGGAGCTCGGGCTGGACCTGGTTTACGACGTCGCTCATAACGTGGCAAAGATCGAGGAGCACGAAGTGGACGGCAAAGCCCGCCGGCTCTGCGTCCATCGCAAGGGAGCTACCCGTGCGTTCGGGCCCGGTTCGCCCGAGCTGCCCGAGGCGTATCGGGGCCTCGGGCAGCCGGTGATCATCCCCGGCGACATGGGGCGGGCCAGCTACCTGCTGGTCGGCACACAGGCCGCGATGGAACAGACCTTCGGCACCACCTGCCACGGGGCCGGGCGCACCAAGAGCCGCAAGGCGGCCGTCCGGTCGGCGAAGGGCCGCTCCATCCAGAACGAACTGAAGAAGAAAGGGATCATCGCCCGCGCCCGCAGTTCACGGGGGCTGGCGGAGGAACAGTCGAGCGCCTACAAGGATGTCGATCTCGTCGTCGATGTCGTTCACCAGGCCGGGCTGTCCCGCCGCGTCTGCAGGATGAAGCCGATGGGCGTCGTGAAGGGATAACCATAGCGAGGATAAGTGGCTGGAACATCCCGGGCGGGCTGTATAATATAGGTAGGGCCCGGAAGCCGTCCGGGCCGCCGACCGACTGAATGGCTGAGTCGCAGCCAACGAGGTTGAGACACAGAGAAAGCAAAGTATTGATATGAGCCCAGAACGCGCGATCCGATGGGCCATCGTATCGGCCCTGCTGGTTCTTTTTGGACTGGACGGGACCGCCCGGACGCAAGAAGCTGCGATGGACCCCCGTGTCGAACGCCAGATCGAGCTGCTGGCCACCGGGAACGACTGGGCGCGGGCTGTCGCCGCCGGGTCGCTGGGCGAGCTCGGCAACCGGGCGGCCGTGGACCCGCTGATCGAGGCGCTGGACGATGACAACGACCGAGTGCGGGCCGCGGCCGCAGGAGCACTCGGCCGACTCGAAGACCCCGTCGCGGTGCAGCCGCTGATCCTGCGACTGGCCGATCCGGAGGCCGAGGTCCGAACGGCGGCTGCCGACGCACTGGGCGGGCTGAAAGCACAGGCCGCAGCCGATGCCCTGCTCGGACTCCTGCAGGACGACGCCTGGCGGGTGCGGGCCGCGGCCGGTCAGGCGTTGGCGGCACAAGACGATCTCCGGTCCGTCCGGTACCTGCTCGCGGCGCTGAAGGCCCGCGAGTCGGGCGAGCGAGTCGCCGCCGCCGGCTCACTCGGCAAGCTGGGCGAGCCGGACGCCGTCGATGACCTGATCGACGCCCTCGGCGACCGGAACCGCCACGTCCGCGCCGCCGTAGCGGCCGCACTCGGCGAGATCGGCGACATTGCCGCCCGAGAGCCGCTCGCCGCCGCACTCGAGGACGACCAGGTCGGCGTCCAGGCGGCGGCCGCCCGAGCGCTCGGCCAGGTCGGCGGTGACCGATCACTCCACCTGCTCTCCGTGGCCCTGCGGGACCGGCAGCCCGAACTCCGCACCGGCGCGGCCGAGGGGCTGGGCTTCCTCGGCGATGAACAGGCCATCCCGCCTCTGATGACCGTCCTCGGCGACAAGGACCAGGACGCCCGGCTCGCTGCCAGGCGGGCCTTGCTCGAGATCGGAGGGCCCGTGGTCGGGGACGCGATCGCCGGACTGGGAAACGAAGACCCGCAGGTCGCCACCGCCGCCGCGATCATCCTGGGCCAGCTGGGCGACCGGCGAGCGGTCGATCCCCTGATCGTCGCCCTCGATGACGACCGACACGCCCTGCGGGACGCCGCCGAGAACGCCCTGATCGAGATCGGGGAACCCGCGGTCGATCCGCTCATCCGGGCGCTCGATGAGGGTACGGTCGAGCAGCGGCGGCTCTCCGCCCGCGCACTGGGTACCCTGCGGCCGGCCGGCGCCCTCGAGCCGCTGGTGGCCGCGCTCGAGGACCCGGCGTGGCAGGTCCGGGCACAGTCGGCACTCGCACTCGGCAACCTGGGCGACCAGCGAGCGATCGGCCCGCTCCGCGTCCTGCTCGAACAGGGCGACCCGCGCACCAGGGAATACGCCATGCAGGCGATCGCCATACTCGACGCACAGTGACAGGGACGGCGGGCGACCGGAACCTATGAAGGACAATTGCGAGCAATGATCGGCGCGAACAGAATCTGTATCGTCCGGCTCGGCGGATTTGGCGACGTGATCAACACGATGCCGGCGCTCGACGCCATCCGCAACGCCGCACCAGATGCCCATCTCGCCTGGCTGACCGAGACGGTCTGGAAGGACATTTTGCCCGCCCCTCCCCGCCTCAACGAAGCCATCGCCATGCCCAAACGCGAGTGGGTCAATCGGCTGAAGGGCATGACCGGCGTGCTGTCGCTGCCCGGCGACCTGGCGGAGTTCGTCAAGAAGCTCCGGGCGCGAAAGTTCGACCTGGCGATCGACCTGCACGGGAACCTCCGGAGCGGCCTGGCCTGCCGGGCGACCGGCGCCCCCGTCCGGGCGGGCTTCGCACCCGGCTTCTGCAAGGAGGGCAACCACCTGTTCACCAACCGCCGTTACCCGGTCGGCGAGGGGCGGGTCCATCGGATCGACCGTGCCCTCGCCCTCGCCGAGCAACTCGGGGCACCGGCCGTTACCGACCGGCCTCGTGTCGACGTGGCCGAGTCCCGGCTCGCGTTCGCCCGCGAGTTCTTCGACCGACACGGGCTCTCCACCCACCCGGTCGTCGCCGTCCATCCGGGGACCAGCGAGTTCGGCGAGTACAAGCGGTGGCCGGTCGAGCGGTTCCGCCGTGTCGCCGGTCGCCTGATCGAGCGCGGATACCGTGTCCTGGTCACCTGGGGGCCGGGAGAGCGCGGGCTGGCCGAACGGGCGGCGGCCGGCACGGAGGCGGTCATATCGCCCGAGACGGCGTCGGTCGCGGACCTGGCCGGGCTGCTCAGTATGTGCGATGTGTTCATCGGAGCCGACAGCGGCCCCGCCGTGCTCGCCGCCGCCGTCGATACCCCGCCCGTCGTCATCTTCGGGCCGAAGGACCCCGTCGTGTACGCACCCCGCCACCCCCGCACGAAGGTCGTCGAGTTGGAGATGGCCTGCCGACCGTGCTCGAGGCGGTGGTGCGACGATCCCCGGTGTGTGACCGACATTACCGTTGACCGGGTGATGGCCGATACGGACGCCCTGCTGGAAGAGATGGAAGGAAACTGAGCAGACCGTCGAGCACAAAAAAATGTGCGATATGCTTTGACTCCCTTTTTTTGTATGGTAAGATAAATCTCACACACCGGCCAATATCGTAGGAAAGATCGAAGAAAATGGAGGGACGTAGAATGTGGAATGCCAACCGGCGTCTGAGGCGGGGCCTGGTGCTGTTTGCTGTTCTGATTCTGTGCTCGGCTGCGGCACATGCGGGGGAATTGGTCGGGCGGACAAGGGCTCTGGACACCGAGAGCTTCTGGCGGGTCCGGACCGTCCGCGAGACCGAAGACATGGTCCTGCCCGACGGGGAGATTATTTACGGGCGGATTGTCTCCGACATCAGGGGCACCGGCATCCACAGTTTCTTCCGCGGCAACCGGGATGCGCCGTCTATACCAGAGGACCAATGGCGGGTCGAACCGCGCGACGAGGACGAGATCGTTCGCATCCCCCGCCAGACGTCCGCCGACTGGATGCAGCCGGACTTCGACGACAGCACCTGGGTCCGCCTGCAAGGCCCGATTCTCCACAACTCGACCGACCCGGATTGGAAGCTGATCCTGATGCGTGGGACGTTCAGGGTGGACGACCCCGACCGGGTGGGCTACCTGGAACTCGACCTCGCCTTCCGAGGCGGAGTCGTTGCCTACGTGAACGGCGTCGAGGTGGGCCGGGCGTACATGCCCGAGGGCGACCTCGACGTCCACGCTTCGGCGGAACCCTACCCCGAGGAAGTGTACTTCGACGACGACGACTTTACCATCCCCCGGGGTACCCGCGACGAGGCGCTCCGGGAACGGATCGCAAAACGAGTACGCGAAACGGAGATCCGGATTCCGGCGGCGAACCTGCAGGAGGGGGTGAACGTCCTGGCGATCGCGGTCCATCGAGCACCGGTGCCGCCGCGTTTCTATGTCAGTCGTAGTCCGGGAGCTTCCAGTATTGGCAGCCGGCATACAACGGGGCGAGGCGGCGGCTCCGCCTGGTCACGCATCGGTCTGAGAAGAGCCGAACTGATCATGCTGCCCGGCGCCCAGGTCACCCCGAACACCGCCCCGATGCCCGGCCACGGGTTCCTCGTCTGGAACCACACCACAGTCTCCCGCGTGTTCCCGGAAAGCTTCCCCGACCCGTTTGCCACCCTCCAGCCGGTCCAAATCAGCGGCGTCCGCAACGGCATCTTCAGCGGCCAGTTCGTGGTGAGCGACGAGGACCCCATCCACGGGTTGACCGCAAAAGCCAGCGCCCTCGAGGGCGAGAACGGCACCATCCCGGCCGACGCGATTAAACTGCGATACGGCCGGCCCGACGGACGACGGCCCAGGGGAACACGAGGCCCCGAAGGCCCCTTCGACACGCTCGAAGACGCCCCGCTCGATCCGGTACCGCTCTACCGCTATCCGGGTGGAGCATTTCAGGCGAGCGGCGCTCCTCAACTCGCCGAGGCCGCCATCCAGCCCGTCTGGATCAACGTCACCATCCCGGGCGACACCGCCCCCGGCACCTACAGCGGTAAGATCACCGTCGATTCCGAGTACGCCGACCCCGTCGAGGTGCCGCTCGAAGTCAAGGTGATGGACTGGACGCTGCCGGCCTTCAACGATTTCACCGTCCACATGGACGTCGTCCAGTCGCCCGAAACGGTGGCGTTGGCCTACGACGTCGAGATGTGGAGCGACGAACATATGGAGTTGCTCGACCAGACCTTCGCCCTGCTCAAGCCGCTGGCGGTCAAGACGCTCTACATCACGAC
>PUPC01000097.1 GCA_003553185.1 Planctomycetota bacterium
CGGAGCCCGCCGAATGACCGACTCCGATCTCGACCAGTTCTGGAAGGGCCTCGGCGATCTGCGCCGAGCGATTGACGACCGGCTCGATGCCTGGCTGCCGGCCGCCGACGAGCCGCCCGACCGCCTTCACAAGGCGATGCGATACAGCATGTTCGCGGGCGGCAAGCGCGTCCGCCCTATTCTCTGCCTGTTGGCCTGCCGGGCCGTCGGCGGGACTGACGAGCGGGCTATGCCGCCCGCCTGTGCCATCGAGTGCATCCACACATACTCGCTCATCCACGACGACCTCCCGGCCATGGACAACGACGATTTCCGGCGCGGCAAGCCGTCCTGCCACAAACAGTTCGACCCGGCCACCGCCATCCTTGCCGGAGACGCCCTGCTCACCATCGCGTTCGGCATGATCGGCCGCCACACGACGGACCCCGAGGTCGCCAGCCGCCTTGTGGTCGAACTCGCCGACGCCGCCGGTTGGGCGGGGATGGTCGGCGGGCAAATGGCAGACCTCCAGGCAGAGGGCAATACTCCGGACGGAGACGCCCTGCACTTCATCCACCAGCGCAAGACCGGCGCACTCATCCGGGCGGCGGTCAGGACAGGAGCAATCGCGGGCGGAGCCCCCGACGGCCCGCTGGATATGCTCGACACCTACGCCCGCTCCATCGGCCTGACATTCCAGATAGCCGATGATATACTGGACGAGACGGCGACCAGCGAGGAGATGGGCAAGACGGTCGGCAAGGACAAGGCCGCCGGCAAGCTCACCTTCCCCGCCGTTTACGGCATCGAAGAATCCCGCGATCGGGCGTTCCGCATAACCGACCAGGCGAAACGCGCCGTCGAGCCGCTCGGCGAACCGGCCGAGCCGCTCCGGAAACTCGCGGATTTCATCGTCAAACGCACGGCCTGACGGAGACCCCTATGGACTCGGCATTCAGACAAGTCATCGTCGTTGGCGACCCGGAGAAAGAGCGAGTCCGCGCCGCTATCGACCGGGCACTTCCCATCATACACGACCGGGCAGACGTGGTGGACGTGGACCTCGAGGGAACCGGGCCGCTGAAACCGGACGAGGTCGACCTGGTGCTCGTGTTCGGCGGGGACGGAGCAATCCTCAAGACCGCCCGCCGTCTCAAACCAAAACTGCCCCCGGTGTGCGGGATAAACCTGGGCAAGCTCGGCTTCCTCACCGGCATCCGGGACGACCGGATCGAACAGGCCCTGCCCGACGTGCTCGCCGGAAAATACACCATCACGACCAGCATGATGCTCGACTGCGTGGCGCGCCGGGCCGGCAAAGACAGATTCGCCAGCCGGGCGGCCAACGATGTCGTCATCTCCCGCGGTGCGCTCTCGCGGATCGTGCCCGTGGACCTCCTGATTGACGGCGAGAAGGTGGCGGCCTATAATGGAGATGGATTCATCGTCGCGACTCCGCTCGGGTCCACGGCCCATTCACTGTCGGCCGGCGGCCCCATCGTGGAGACCGAAATCGAGGCGATGATCCTGACGCCGATCTGCCCGCACACGCTGTCGAACCGACCGCTGGTCGTGCCGAGCCATCGGCGCATCGAGATGGTCATCGGCGACGGCAGCGACGAAATGGCCGTCACCGTCGACGGGCAGGTATTTCAGCCGCTGGAGCCCGGCGACATCATCGCCATCGCCCCGGCCGCAGAGCGGCTGCGAATGGTGCGAGCCGCCGGATACAGCTATTTCCGAACGATCCGAGACAAGCTGGGCTGGCGGGGACACCTGGCGTAACACAAAGCGAGGGAGGCGGACTGGAGAACGAATGTTCATTGTCAAAATCAACCGCGAACGGTGCAAAAGCTGCGAGCTGTGCATCGAGCATTGCCCGCGTGACCTGCTCGAACTGGACGACAACCTGAATGCCCGCGGCGTGAGACCGGCCGTCTTCCGAGGCGAGTCGAACGGTTGCATCGGCTGCATTAACTGCGCACTGATGTGCCCCGACGCCGCCATCGAGATCGAAGAGCAACAGGACGAAGAATGAAGCCGCAACACAACGACAACAAGAAGAAGTGGATTCTTCTGGCCGTCGCGGTGCTCGTCGTCGGCTTGGTCTGCCTGTTCATCGTCCAGCAGTGGGCAGCCAGACGAGAGGCGCAGACGCCCGGCTCCGCCGTCACCATGCGCCACATCATCGAGGGCCGACGGCCCCCGGCCGGGCCGTCACAGGAATTCGATTGGATAACGCTGGTGGTGCTGCTCTTGACTCTGGTCGGGTTCGGTGCCATCGTCGCCGTCATGGCGTTCGCCATGGGCCAGCTCCTGCCCGATGCGATCAACGCCCCGGACAAGCCGCCCGAAGAGGACCCGGAAGAGAAGGACGCCTGATCTCATGCCCATCGCTGTCATCGGGGACGTACATTCCAACCTCGCCGCGTTCCGGGCCGTACTCGACAAGATCGACGAGCTCGGCATCCCGCGTATCCTCTTCGTGGGCGACCTGGTCGGATACAACGCATCGCCCGCCGAATGCCTCGAACTCTTCAACGAGCGCGAGCCCGTCGCCATCTCGGGCAACCACGACCGCTACACCGCCGGCCAGCCGATGGACGACCTCCGCGAGGCGACCATCAAGGCCATCGAATACACCCGCGACGCCATCGGCGATGAGGGCGTCGAATTCCTGGCCCAACTCCCCACCCAGCAGACCATCGATGACCGCTACATGATCGTACACGGCTCGGTCTGCGATCCCGACGAATACATGCTTTCGTCCGAGGTCATCGTTAAGAACATCAAGGAACTGCGCGGGAACTACGGCGGCATCGACATCTGCTTCTTCGGGCACAGCCACTTCCCCGCCGTCATCGGCAACGGCAAAGTCGACATGAAATTCGCCGAGACCCGCCAGGTCGAGCTCGATCCCACTAAGCAATATCTGCTCAACCCTGGCAGCGTCGGGCAGCCGCGCGACGGCGTCCGCGACGCCTCGTTCGGGGTGTTCGACCCGAAACCCCACACCTTCACCATCCACCGGGTCCCATACGACATCAAGGATACCCACGACCGGGTCCGAGAGGCGGGGCTCGGCCGCAAGCTCGCCGAACGCCTGCTCATCGGCCGCTGACCACCCTCCACGGCGCGTATCACAAACTCACCCGCCTCATCCCTAAAGCCCACCCATGTCGCAGATACCGCCCTCCCCTCTCGCTTTTGCAAGGCGGACACGGTCTTGCTGCGGGTTCGGAACATTGTCAACTTTTCTCTGTCCGCGACGTTTCCCATCTGGTAGAATTGCTTCACCGAAGCTTTGGCTCGCCCTGCCAGTCAGATTAAACAGCCGGCTGGTTGGCAGAACGGAGCCGCCGCCTTTGTCCCGACAAGCTGCCGATCCCCCCTTGGAAGAGGCAGCACCGTCGGGGACAAACAACGCTGGATGCATGCCGGTCCGCGATGCAGAAAAATCGGGAGGACCGAATGACAGCACGGAAGAGTAAGCGGAAGAGAAGGTGGTTTCTAAGGATCGCATTGGCCACAACGCTGGTCGCACTCATCCTGGTGTTTGCCATCGGCATTATGACCCAGCGAACGATATGCAAGAATACGGCCGCGCGGCGAACCGTCACTCAGGTGTACATCCCGTTCTGGCGGTGGCCGCCTCCCTGGTATCGCCAGTCACAACCTTCGCGGGGCTATGCGTTGGTGGTATGGCAACGTGTCGAAGAACATTACTCAGCGGTCGAGTCCTTCTTGGAAATACACAAGTTCAAGGGGAATTTCCCGGAACACGAGTGGATCGGGGTTCAGTATAACGATAGGACATTGCACAGATTCGGGCGCGTAATTTGTCCGTGCTACCCGCGCATGATTCACGGTACCATTTATGGCCCGTTTCGCGGCGATCCCGAAGAACTCGAGAGATACCTGGAGGCTCAACAAGCGGCCGACCCGAATTTTGTGGACGAACTATACCAACATATGCAAAACCCGAGGACGACCGAGGCCCGAGAATGGAGGCGGATGCATCGAGACAGATATCGAGAATGGTCCTCGGACCTGGAAGGTTCCGACACGCCGTCTTCGGACCCTGTCCCAGGACGGTAAGTGCGTGGACCAATCCCGCAGAGAATGCGCGGGATGTATATCAACGAAGGAGGTGCTGTATGTACCTTGCATCGTCGGAGGCCGCTTTTTCGATGTCGTATGTCGCAATGACGGTAATGGCTGTTGCTGTGGCCGTGCCCGTCTTCCTGGCGGCAAGAATGAAGTGGCGGGTTTTCAGACACCCGGCCCAACTGTTCCAGATGCTCGGGCCGGTCCTGGCAGTTACGGGGTTTGCTTTGCTTTTTTGCACCTCGGCCTGGTACGAATACCAGGGCGCTCTGACCGACTTCGCATTGGTGCTGCGGTCGGCCGGCTTCCTTCTGTTCGTCCTCGGATACGCCTGGGAGACGAAGAGCCGGGCAAGGGAACTCCGTTCCCAGTAGGGCCATCTGTTGTTCGACGCTTTGAAGCGGCGCTGATAACCGGAGGACTTGTACGATGACCATATTCCGTGTTGTGACTACGCTTGTTGGCCTTGCGGCGTTCTTACTTCTCACCGTGTCCGCAGTCTGGAAAGGGCATGTTGTCCGGTCCAGACCATGCACATTGCAGGCGGTCGGCACTGGCCTTCTGTTTTTTTGTGTCATCTTGCTGACGCGGCTGATTTTCGCAGGGCGTGATGGTTCGATCTTTGTTGACAGCCCGCTCGCCCATATGGTTTTTCTCGTACAGAACCTCGCAATTTTCCTCGGTGGGCTGCTGTTCATCTGGGGGTACGTCAGCGAGGCGACGAGCATCAAACGGGAAGAAGCGAAGCAATGAGTGTTGCCCGAAGCAGCGAGCCCCACGCTCAATTCCGTCGGGGCCAGCAGGTGCCCGGCGCTTGCACTGCACGGGCTTCTCCCATCTAGGATAGTATTTTATCGGCCTTCGCCAGGGTATGGTAGGCAATCGGAGGATGGCATGGCAAGGTTCACGCGAAAACGGGTGATGATCGGGCTTGGCGTTCTCGCCGTACTGTTTCTTGTCGAGCTCGCGCTCCATCGGACCCACCTGTGGACCCGCGAGACGCACATCGACCTGGGCAGCGGCCGATTGCGGCGGGAGACCGCCATCCTGTGGCCGACCCGCATCCAGCTCCGCTCCCGAATAGTAGAGACACGGTTTTCGAGGATCGCGGAAGAACTGGGCGTAGCGGCGGAGTACCCAACGCGCTGGTGTCTATCCGCCGCATCGGTACATGTCGGATTCATCATCACCGGCCATCGACTTATCGCCAGCACGAGATGCGGCCGCACACAGGCCAGCCTCCATGAGTGCGCGGTGTGGATGGACTGGATGGACCGTGACGCTCTGGACGTGCTCGGCTTGAGGTACGGCAGAGAAGAAAAAAGAGAAACCGTGCGCCACCTTCTCCAACTCCTGGCGGACGGCGAAAAGACCAGGGCGGTCGAGTTCGTGAATTCGCTTTACCGCCTTCCTGCAAGTCACCTTGCCGAAGACACCGAGCAGGACCTCACCGCGGAACATCTCCATATGTTACCCGGGTCATTTGTGGGGGACGAGGAAATTGCCCGAGTCGCCAATCCGGAGGAAGTCCGTGAACTCTACCTGTCGCGCACCAATATCACCGATCGGGGCCTGGCGCTGATGCCGAGATTCGTGAATCTCGAAACGCTCAATCTCAGGTTCTGTGACGGGATCACAGACGCCGGGATTGCGCGTCTGGCAGAACTCGGTAACCTCCGGAGGCTTTATCTGGATGGCACGGAGATCACAGATGCCGGGATTGCTCATCTGGCTGAACTCAGGGAGCTCAGATATCTTTCTCTAAGTTACACACAAGTCACAGACGCCGGAATCGCTCATCTGGTTGGACTCAAGCAGCTCAGGTCACTTGCTCTGGATCACACACGGATCACAGATGAATCCATTGACCATCTGTCCAAGCTGGAGCGGATCGAAACCATCGGGCTCTGCGACGCACGGTTGACTTACGCCGGGGTGAAGCGCCTCAAAGCTGAAATCCCAGAAGCCACAGTCTTCTACTCTGTATTGGAGCCAAACCGCGCATCCACGTTCGCCGGGATATTCACTATCGTCGTGCTGGCCACCGCGTTCATCCTCAGGGCCAGAAGGCCGCCTGGAACTCGCGCCCGGGGCCCGGCTTTGGCGGCGTTGTGGCTGTTGGTGCTGATGAAGGCATCCGTCGGTGTAATCCTTATCGGGATGTTTCTGGAAATTGACTCCGGAAGGTGGCTTGAGTTCGGCTTTTCCGCGGTTATGGTATTGGCGATGGTGTTATCGATCACCTATATAGCGGCGGTGGTCGGTAGCCGGATCGCACAAATGAAGAACACGATCCTGGAGGTGATCAGCTCGGTCTTTTTGTGTGCGGCCGACCTCGTGTTGTCCTTCGGGGCCGTATCCACTTTTGTTCGCTTTTTTTGGATCAGTAGCAATTGCAGGTGAACCGGCAAAGGTGACAGGGCCGCAGTGCGAGGATCAGGACCTTGAAGCAGGAGTAAGCTGGGCTGAGCATTCACAGAACCGAGGAAGGCCGGAATGACGCTTTTTGATATTGTCTTGGCTATCTTGATGTTGGCGTCTCATGTAGCAATCGTCGGCGCGGCCTGGCTGTGTCGAAAGCGCAGCAAGGCGTTTCTGTTCCTGGGAGCGCTCCTGATCGGATGGCAATGGGTTCATCTCGCAGGACAGGGTGTGCTGGCGTCGGTTGTTGAACTTCCCCCGATGTCCGAGCATCTGTCCTTCTTCCCGTTTTCCCCACTCATCGTAGACGCCGGCGGGCCCGGATGGCGGTCGGTGCCAAACAGCACCGTGAGGTCGTTCAACCTGGGGCTGGACCTGCTTCGTTGCGCCCTGTATGCAGCCGTCTTTGCCTTGATCGCCCGCTCGCTGGGGAAGAATCGGGCTTGCGACTCGCCGAGCTGACGACGCCCTTTTGTTGGAAGCGGAGGATGGAGAATGACAGCAGAACTTATCGTCGGCGGGCTTTTGTGGGTCGCCCTGAACGCTGCCATCGGGATCGCTTGCTGGCGCTGCGCCCGGTGGGCTACCGGCTTCTTGCTACTCGGGGCAACCGTCGTACTCTGGCCGGTGTTCTATGGGTTCGGCGAGCGTGTGCTGATGGCCACGGTCCAGCAAATGGCAACCGGGTCCTCTCCCGCGATCTTCCCCTTCTCAATCATAGCGGCCGAGTCTGTGTCTCTCGGATACCTTGTGACGCGATTCCATCATGTGATGCAGCTTGTCCGCTACGTTCTGTATGCCGTATCCTTTGTGCTCATTGCCCGTTCATTTCCTCGCCGTCGTCCGGCAAGTCATCCCGAACCTCATCGGGGGATGGCGGGCCGGCCTGGTCACCCACCCGAGCACCGAGCCGGCTAACGGTCGACCGGAATGCAACGAACGGGAACGCGGTAAGCTGACGCATGCCGACGGCGCTGGAGACACCGCGAGCGGTCCGCCGCATCTGGGCGTAGAGCTCCGCCTTGACCGCTTTGTCGTCCACCAAGCCCTGCTCCTGGACGCCCAGCAGGCGGTGCATGGCATACAGCCCGAGTATGAACGAGATGGCGAACAGGAAGTCGAGCCCGCTAAAGCTGAGTGCGGGCAGATGGGCCGCCCGGGCCACGGGCTCGCTCTGAATCCAGGTCAGGGTCAGCCCCAGTTCCTTGTCGGCGAACCAGTCCGCGGCAAAGCCGGCGAGGATCGGCGAGATGGTCGCGGCCAGCCCCGAGACCAGGGCGACCGTCGCCAGGTAGGCCGTGGCCGAGCCGCGCGGCGCGGCCTTCAGGGCGATGTTGCCCGTGCCCAGGATAACCCCGGCCGCCGACATGCCCGACAGGGCGTGGATAAGGACGAGCAGGGGGACGGTGAACATATACCGGTCGGGCATGGTGGTGAACGGCCACATCAGCACGCTGATCATGAACAGAGGCCCGGCCACCGCCAGCACGGACTTGTTGGTGAACCTGTCGGCCAGCCGTCCCCACAACCCCAGGAACGCGACGTTCATCAACTGACCGAACACGGCGAGGCCGATAACCCACGACATGCTGAGTTCGAGCCGTTGGAGCAAATAGACGGTGAAGAACGGTGCGGCCGACATCACCGCAAAATGCCAGGAGCCGAGAAACAAAAGCAGGCGGCGAAAATTCGTATCCCGCACCGGCCCGGCAAGAGCGGCGAGCAGCCCCCCTCCCCCGCCCGGCGCCATGCGGGGTTCGGGGACCCGGGCCAGAAAGTAAACGTCAACCATTCCCACGACCGCTGCAATCAGGAACAGCGCCGTGAAGGCGGGGAGCTGCTCGGTCGCCGCCCGCTCGTACCAGTCCAGCCCGAACGCGGCAGCCAAACTGACCAGCGCGCCTACGGTCACCGCGATGGACATCCGTTTGGCGAAGTAGCGCCCCATCGTCTCTTCGGGCACCAGGTCCCGAATCCACGAGTTGAACGAGCATCCGGAAATCGAGGCGAGTGCGAAGAAACAGATCAGGGCGCCGAGGAACAGGCCGAGCCGGGCGGGCGGCGGGACAAACCACGGGAGGAGAGCGACGACAACGATGAACATGCGGCTGAGAACCAGACTGCCCACGACCAGGAGCTTGCGCGCACGGACCTTCTCCACCAGCCAGACGACCGGCAGTTGGAGCATCTGGGCCGCCGGTCCAATGGCCGCCAGGAGACCGATCACCCGGTTCGACGCTCCGAGCAGAAGTGCAAATGCGACCAGGAACGCCCCGCCGAACAGGACGATCATCGTCTGGCCCAGTATCCCGTCAATCAGCAGCATTCGCAGACCGTCACTGACGTCGGCCTCCTCAAGTTTTTCCTTTGGGCGAATCCATCCAAGCATAACTGGCGCTCCTCGGCGTACGTTCCGCGTTACCGGTTTTCATTTTCGACGATGTCGTCGATCCCCATCTGAAGCATATACATCCGCCTGTACACCCCCGGCACAGCGAGGAGATCGTGATGTTTTCCGATCTGCTCGATGGCTCCCTTCTGCATAACGACGACCATGTCTGCCTTGGCACACAGGTCCAGCCGCGAGGTCGCAATCAACACGGTTCGACCAGCGGCCGCCGAGCGAACGGCTCGGTGAAGCTGCTGCTCCGCCTCCTCGTCCAGAGAACTGAACGTGTCGTCGATGGTGACCACCGCCGGCCGGGTGAGCAGAGCACGAGCGACCGCTATGCGGGTAAGCCAGCCGGCTGTCAGATCCATTCCCCCTGGCCCCACCCGTGTGTCATACCCGTCGTGCAAGGTGAGGATCAAGTCGTGCAGGCCGACCGACTCCGCCGCCTGCTCGACTTCGGTCTGCGATGCGTCGGGCCGGCCGAACCGGATATTCTCGGCGATAGTGCCCGAGAACACCTTGCACTCGCGCAATACATTGCCGACCGCACGACGGAGTCCGCTCACCCGGAACGAGCGAATGTCGATCCCGTCCAACCGCACGGAGCCCTCGGTCGGGTCATACAGGCGGGTGAGCAGCGCGATCAACGTGCTCTTGCCACAGCCGGTCGGCCCAACCAGACACACGGTGGAATCGGCGGGGATGTCGAGAGTAACGTTCCGGACGGCGAACGGGCCGCCTGCTGTGTATCGGAGCGAGACGTTCTCGAACCTGACGTGGCCCTGCAGTTCCGGGACGTCAATGGCGTCGGGGCCGTCCCGCAGGGTCTCCTCGGCATCCAGGATAGTGTACACGCGCTCGCCCAACACGCGCAAGGTCTGGGCCACCGTGGCCATTCCAACCAGGGCGCTGATGGGCACGAAAAGCTGGGCGGTCACCTGCCAGAAGGCGAGCACTTCGCCCAACTGCATGCGCTGGGCCCGAATATTCAGGAACCCAAGCGTCAGCACAGCCAACGTGCTTAACCCTGTAATCAGTGTCCGCGAGGTGTCGAAGTACAGGTTGAGCCGGTGTTGTCGCCGAGATAGCACCTGGAAGTCAGCGATCCGCCGGCCCACCGCAGCCGACTCCCGTCCCTCCTGTGCATAGTTCTTGATGGTGAGGATGTTTGAGAGCCGCTCGACCAGATATCCGTTGAAAGCGGCGAGGCGGTCGCGAAGGGCTTCGGCGTTGCTTCTCAACCGGGGCAGGAAGTAGATGCAGGCCACGGCGTAGAAAGGCAGCGCCCCGAGCACAATGAAAGCCATCCTGGGGTTCAGGCCGAGCAGCAGGACGGCGCCAAGCACGAGCATGAGGATGTGGGTACAGGTATTAATCACCAGATTGCACAGGTGGGCTGGAATCTGTCCGGTGTCGTCCAGCGTTCGCGTCATCAACTGCCCGACTTGCTCGCGGTGGAACAATCCCAACTCGAGGTCGGACAGCTTCGCCTGCAAGCGTGTGCGCAGATCGAACACCATTTCGTGTACCATCCGGGCATTCAGCAGCTCGGACAGGCCGCTAAACACGGTCACCCCCACGTGGATACTCAAGCTGATAACCAGGAAGATGACCAACAGGCGAAGCTTCTCTTCGGTCGTTTTTGCCCTCCACTCCAGCGCCAGCGGGGCCGTCTCGGCCGGCTCGTTCTCCTCAATGACCTCGGCCTCGGCTTCATCGGCGACAACCTCGGCTGCCGGCGGACCGGTTACTTGCAGTGCCTCGTCCACCAACCACTTCCCGAGGAAGCTGAACGCATAGGGTGTGGCGGCCACGGCCGCCGCGATCAAGACCCGGGCGAATACGGCCCGTTTATGTTTGGCGAGCATTTCGCTTATCAGTCGCCAGACCAGGCCCATCGGTTATCCCCCGCTCTCGCTTAACAGTCGGTCTTCGCCATATTGGAGCGCAAACAGACGACCGTACAGCCCCTCCACATCCCGGACCAACTCCTGGTGTGTGCCGGTCTGGACGACCGTGCCGTTCTCGATTACCGCCACTTGGTCGGCACCCCGAGCCATCAATAACCGATGCACGACAAGGATACAGGTGCGGTCGCGCATCAGGTCGATGATCGCCCGGTTGACCGTGTCGGCGGTGTGCGGATCGAGCGATGCGATCGCCTCGTCAACGATGAGCACGCCGGGTTCCGAGATCAGGGCCCTTGCGACTCCGATCTGCTGCTGGATGCCGGCCGATAAACGAAGCCCGCCCGCACCGATCTTGGTCTCGTACCCCTGGGCCAGTTCCTGAACGAACTCGTGGAGGCCGATCGCCTTCGACACCTCGATCATCCGCTCCTCGGCTGCATCGGGCTTCCCGTAACACACGTTCTCGCGGATGGTGCCGTCGAACAGGGCCGACTCGGACCGGACCATGGCGACCGCCCGCCGGTAATCCTGCAGGCGAAGCTCTCGGATGTCGGCCCCGTCGAACTCGATCTTCCCTCCGCCCACATCGTAGAATCTGCGGAGAAGCATGGCCAGAGTCGTGCGCCCCGCTCCGTGTTGGCCGACCACGGCGAGATGGGTGCCAGGCGGTATGTCCAACTGCACATCCCGCAGCACTGTATGTTCCTGGTCATAGCCGAACGTGACACCGTCAATCCTCAGATGCCCTTGTACGGTCTCGACCGGTGCCGCATCGTGCGCCTCGTGGATCGCCGGCTCCTGGTCGAGAATCTCCTGAATCCGGTCCACCGACACTCCGACCTGGACCAACTGGTTGGCCACGGTCGAGAAACGGACCACCGGGCCGAGAAGTTGTGTGGCATAGGCACAGAACGCGATGACGTCACCGTACCCCATCGTGCCGCGAACGAAGAAATAGCAGCCGGCACAATAGATGAGCGTGTTGCCTGTCCTGTTGATGAAGGCGGCCAACTGGTTGAATGAGATGCTGTAGTTCGAGCCGCGGACGGCGCTGTCCATCACCTGCTTCGCCTGTGAGGAGAACTGTGCCGCGTTCCGGTCCCCCTGCCCGTACGACTGGATCAACTCGTGCCCGCTCAGCCGTTCCTGGAGCATCGATGACACGTGGTCCATCCGGGACCGTAGTTGAGCGTTCGCCGCTTGCATCCGTCCGGAGAAGAACCAGTAGTTCAGGTAATACAGCGGCAGCAAGGCAAGCACGAGAAGAAGCAGCATCGGGCTGAGCAAGAACATCGCTACCACCGCGAACGCCACGGCGATCACGTCGGTCAGAAGCGTGATAATGCCGCCGGTCACAATCCCGGAGATATTGGCGACATCGTCCATCAGCCGCTGACGGAGACTGCCCACCGGTGTCTTCCTGTAATAGGCCATCGAAAGGCGCAGCAACCGGTCGAACAGGCGACGGCGGGTCTCCCTGATGATGCCGAGGGTGACCCGGTTCAACGTGATGCTGTTGACGACGTTGACGATGGCCTGGAACAGGGGTACGGCGACGAGGAGTGTAATAATGAGGGGGAAGACCCCCCACTCACCCTCCCGAGCAACGTCGTTTATCAAGCGGCGCATGAGGAGCGGCGGGGCCATCCCGATGATGGTCAGCAGCCCGGTAAGAGCGGCGGAAAAGGCCAGAGGCCGCTTGTACGGCCGCATAAACGTCAGAACTTTCCCAAGACCTCTCACGACCGTAACTCCGCCGGTGACATACGGGCCATGATGCCCAATTCGATCTGGTTTGCGAAAATATAGCAGAATGGGAAAGGTATTTCCACGAAAAATCCCGGCCTTCGGCGAACGACCACCGCTCTAAAGCCGGATCGCCAGCCGGGTAGGTGACGAGCGCCAGGTGGTGGTATCGGGCGCGGGCCGCGTCGTAGTCCGCCTTGAGCTTCACGTTTGGCTCGAACCGAACGTCCAGTTGGAACAGTTCGACCACCGCCTGGCCGACGGAATCGAACCGCCCGGCGCCGACCATCGCAAGGGCGGCGGCCCCCAGGCAGGCGGCCTCCTGCGTCCGGGGCCGCTCGATGGCGAAGCCGGTGGCATCGGCCATCATCTGAAGCCAGAAGTCCGATTGCCGGCCTTGACCCCGGTCGTTCCCAAGTCCAATCCGATGTACAGGTCACACGCCATCCTGATGGACTCGATTCAGTTAATCTGATGCAGACACCGCCGGCCACTCCCGGGGCGTGAACGGCCAGTCCAATTCGCGACATACCGCTCGCCATCGCTCCTTCATCTCCGGGGCAAACAGGAACGGCACGAACCCGAGGCCGAGGTATATCTTGATCGCCGGCAGTCGCCATTCGTCGGTTATCAGATAAATTCGCTCGTACTCGGCCCGAACGAGTCGGTCAACCGCCGCGGCGCACACCATCCGGCCAAGCCCGCGGTCCCGGTGGTCGGGATGTGTCCCCACCCAGCCCAACTCGCCCCCGAACGGATGCAGGTCCGTGGGAGCATGGAACGCCGCAGCCGTCGCCACCGGCCGACCGGTCTCTGCCGGTTCCAGAAAGAAGATGCCGTTTGGCAGGGACTTAGCGAGCGCCTCGGCGACTGAAGATTCGTCCCAATCTTCGAATCCCGCCCGGTTCATCAACCGCAGGTAGGATTCAGCGTCATCATCGCGGTAAGTACGAAGGCGGTATCCATCGGGAACTGCCTGGTCCCAAACGTTCGGCTTCCGGTGCGTCGGTGATGGACGCAATATCATCTGTAGCTGGGGCTTCCTGAGCTGCGTCATGTCCCTCCCGTTTCTCCGTCCGATAGCATCCGATTTCCCGGCCCACGTAATTCGCCGGGCGGTGCGCCTGCGGTTTGACGGCGGACCTGTTCGTGGGCGATCGCGGTCATATCACCCGTAAGTAGAATACATCGGAGGGAACAAAGGCGTCGAGCTCCGACTGCCAGACTTCCCGATCGATGTCGTCATAGACGAAGTTGGGGTTGAGTTCGGACATCATACCAGCAGACCTCCTTGCTCCCCTGCCCGACTCGAAGGCGACGGGAAAAAGGCGGGCCTGGCTGAAATAGCCCTTCATTACATCGGAAGCACGGTTATGAATCTGCCGCGACTTCGGGCCCGGGACCACATCGGTCGCGAGTTTGGGATAATCGTCGGTGTCGATCGACGCCCAGTTCACTGATGATGCGGTCATAACAAATCCCTTCCGATCAAACGCAGCATTCAAGCAATCGGCCTCAAAACGTAGCGGCCCACCGACAACTCCTTCTCGACTATCCGTCGCACCGCCGATGCGGCGGCTCGCCCCAGTCGGGCACATCAAGCAGTTCGCCGTCGCCGAGGGCCGACTTGTGCGCCATCACGCCGGCTGCGGCATACCGGACGGCATCCCACGCGGTGATGGCCGGTGTACGATCGTTGATGATCGCGTCGCAGAACTCGTGGACGAGGTAGGCGTGCGAGCCGCCGTGACCGCCGCGAAAATCCTTGCGCTCCTGTTCGCTCAACTGCGTCGTACCGGACACGGTGTTTTTATTCTGGAACGACTCGACCACCTCGCTCGGCAGCGGATCGAACATGTCTTCCTGGGGGACCTCGACTCCGCCGTTTTTGTCGTACCACTTGCCGTGCTCGAAAGACCCTTCGGTCCCGTAAACACGGAAGGTCTCCCGGCCGGGCATCCCGACCTCCCGGCACTCGGCGATCCGACAGGTCGCTCCGTTGCTCATCTGGAACAGGGCGATCTCGTTCGCCAGGTCTTCCGGGTCGAAATGGTCCAGGTGGACTCGCGACCGAAGCCCCCAGCAGGCGACCTTGACGGCGTGGGCGTTCATCACACACATCGGCCCGGCGGTCGAGTGAGTCGGGTAGTGCATCGGGGCCATGTGCTGGACCCGGCCGTAGCGGCTGATGAGCTCCTCGGTGTACTCCTGCCCGGCGGCCGATCCATACCGATTCTTTGCGACATCCCGCAAGCCGTGGTCCACGTCGTGGAAATACTCGCCCTCGGAGTGAACGAAGTGGCCGAACGCGCCCTCGTCGGCCTTCCGACGACAGTACATCGCCTCGGGCCGATAGTAGGTGGTCTCGCCGTACATGTAATGCAGGCCCGTCCGCTCGACTGTATTCACGAGCCGGTCGCACCAATCGAGAATTTCGTCTCCGTCGGGGACGGTGAGCACCGGAACGGCGGCGTAGACGTGCTTGCCCGCGTCGAGAACTTGGACCGCCTGGGGGGTGTGCAGCCAGTGTTGGGTGATGATGACCACCGCCTCGATGTCGGACTGGAGCAAATCGTCGAGCGATTCGTAGGCGTCGGAAGGATCGAACTTGTCACTGAGCACATCCTGCTCGGCGAAGTGCCGGAGCCGCTCCGGCTCGCGGTCGCAAAGGGCGATCCGGTCGACCGCCGGATGGCTTTTGAACAACGTGACGAACGAAC
>PUPC01000352.1 GCA_003553185.1 Planctomycetota bacterium
AACGGCAATCACGGGGCTGTTTTATGTGGACAAGAAGACTGCTCATCGCCCTGCCGATCATCGTCTGCGCGTTCCTGCTGCAATCCTATTTCTGGACGCCCACCTACGAGCAGCAGGCGCGGCTGACCCCCGAACGGCTGCGAAGCTATATCCACGCCTCCATCGGGGACGCGGAGATTCTGAACCCGATCCTGTCGTCGGACACGGCGAGCAGCGATGTCCACGGCATGATCTTCGAGGGGCTTATCGACCGGGACCGGGACCTGAACTGGCGGGGCCGAGTGGCGGAGAGCTGGACCATCGACAAGACGTCCTATCTCGTCGTCAATCCCGACGATGAACGCTCCCCGGAGGAGATACAAAACGCCCTCAGGGATGCGATCGAGAGTCACCGCGACGAAGACACCCCGCTGGCCGAGGGCCTGCGGAATATCACCGAGTTCGCCGAGATACAACCGGCCGAGACCCTGACCGAAACGTTCCAGGAACTCCCACCCCCCGGACGCCGACGCCCCCCGCCGGACGAGGACACCGACGAGCCGCCCGCCCCGGAAGAGGTCACGCTCACCATCCACCGGCCGCCCCGGATTGTCCTCGAGTTGGACGATGTGGACCAATACCTCGGCAGGTGGCTGGAGGAGGTGCTGGGCGAGGGCTATCTGTCCGACTTCGACGGGCGGGAGCACATCGAGATCGAACCCGAGGCATTTGCGGTCAACGCCGACAGATACGCCGAGACGTTCCTGCCCGCCCTCGAGCAACATCCGGTCATCACCTTCCATCTCCGCCGCGGGGTCCTGTTCCACGACGGCGTGGAACTCGACTCGGGCGACGTGAAGTTCACTTACGAGGCGATCATGAACCCGGCGAACGCATCGCCGCGCGTCGCCAGCTACGAGCCGATCAAAGCGGTCGAGACGCCCGACAAATATACCGTCCGAGTCATCTACAAGCGGCTGTTCTATCCCGGGTTCGGGTCCTGGTCGATGGGCATCCTTCCCGAGCACCTGCTGAACGAAGAGGCGCTGAAGGCCGAGGCGAAGGCCCGTGGAATCCCGCCGGATGAGTTCTCGCTCCGGCAAAGCCGGTTCAACCGTCGCCCCGTAGGGTCCGGCCCGTTCAAATTCGGCAGGTGGCAGTCGGACGAATTCATCGAGCTCCTCCGGTTCGACGACTACTGGGAGGGCCCGCCCGAGTACGAGCGTTGGACGATGCGGATCATCCCGGACCTGGTCACCCAGGAGATGGAATTCTACGCGGGGGCCATCGACCGTTTCGGTGCCCAACCCCACCAGGTCGAGCGACTCCGGAAAGACCCCCGGTTCCAGAGCTTCTCCGGCCTGTCGTTCGGCTATACTTATATCGGCTACAACGCCCGCCGCGAGCCGTTCGACGACCCGCGGGTGAGAAAAGCGCTCGGCATGGCCATCGACATCGACGAGATCATCGAGTACGTCTATTACAACCAAGCCGAACGTATGACAGGCCCGTTCCCCAAGCAGACCGATTACTACAACCACGACATTCCCAACCTGCCTTACGATCCCGAGCGGGCCGTCGAACTGCTGGCCGAGGCGGGCTTTGAACGAAACGACGCCGGCTGGCTGGAACGGGACGGCGAACGGTTTCGGTTCACCCTGATCACCAACCAGGGCAACCCCATCCGGCTGGACATCCTCACCCTCGCTCAGGATGCCTGGAGACGGATCGGGATCGACGTCCGCACCGACGTTGTCGAGTGGTCGGTGTTCATCTCCCGATATATTAACCAGTTCGAGTTCGACGCCTGCATCCTCGGCTGGTCGATGTCCATCGACCCCGACCTCTATCAGATCTGGCACTCCAGCCAGACGAATCCGGGCCAGTTGAACTTCGTTGGATTCGAAAACGAGCGAGCCGACGAACTGATCGTACGCATCCGCAGGGAATACGACGACGAAGAGCGGGTTCGGATGTGCCACGAGCTTCACGAACTGATCGCCGAAAAACAGCCGTACACGTTCATCTCGGTCGGCATGTGGACCGCCCTGCTTGACGGGCGGATCGTCCGGGTGCAGCGGGACGACGAGGGGAATGTGATCGGTTACAAGCGGATTGTGCCGACCATTACCGGCAGTTATACTTATGACTTCGACGAGTGGCTGAAAGTGCCCGACGCGCCCGCCCACGAACCATAAGAAAAGGGAACACGTGACCGGATTCATCATCCGAAATATCGTCCAGAAGCTGTTCACGCTGTTCGTCATTTCGGTGCTGTCCTTCCTCATTCTCCATCTGGCCCCGGGCGATCCGGCCCAGATCGACCCGATGAACCCGGCGATCACCAGCGATGTCGTCGAGCGCCTCCGCGAGAGCTTCGACCTCGACAAGCCGCTCCCCGTCCAGTACGTCCTGTTCTATCAGCGCCTGTTTACCGGCCGGCTCACCTCGTGGAAGGACGGGCGGCCGGTCCTGGAGTCGATCTGGGAGCGGTTCCTCAACAGCTTGCCCCTGTTCATCACAGGGACGCTGCTCACCTGGACGCTCGCGTTCCCGACCGGCATTCGGGCCGCGGTAAAACGGGGCGGTAAGTACGACCGGACGACCACCTTCATTGCCTACTTCCTCATCTCGATCCCCGGCTTCTTCCTCGCCTATATCCTCATCATCGTCGTGGTCAACGTCTTGCAGGTCCCGGTCATCGGCATGCGGACGCACGGTTTGACCGGGCTGCCGGCGGTGATGAACCGGGTCTGGCACCTGGTGCTGCCCTCGGTCCTCAGCGCCACGGCGGGCATCGCCATCCTGTCGCGCTACGTCCGCAGCCAGATGCTCGAGGTGGAGAGCCAGGACTATATCCGGACGGCCCGGGCGAAGGGGCTGTCCGAGGACGTGGTCCATTACAAGCACGCGCTCCGCAACGCGATGATGCCGTTCGTGACTATGTTCGGGATGCTGCTGCCGGGCCTGATCGGGGGATCGGTCATCATCGAGCGCATCTTCGCCTGGCCGGGAATGGGCCGGCTGGCCTACGACGCCCTGCTCGCCCGGGACATCCCCGTGATCCTCAGCTTGAACTTCATCGGCGCGATCCTTGTGGTGACCGGTACGCTCGTGTCGGACATCTTGTGCGCGATTGTCGATCCACGAGTCAGCTATGAGTGAAGCATACGACACAACAGAGACATACGAGGCCGAGCAGTCCGAACCGGTGCTGCCCGCCCGGACGCCGCTCCAGGAGAGCTGGCGGCTGCTCCGGCAGAACCGCCTGGCGATGGGCGGGCTGGTCATGTTCGTCCTCTTCTTCGTCATCTCCGTCGCCGGCGTGTTCCTCACAAGCGAATGGCATCCGCAGCGCCCGCCGCTGATGAACCCGCGGACTACCCGGCTGCCCGACAAGCTCCGCCGGCCGCTGGCCCGGTATAACGTGGAGGCGCTGCGCGACGATCAGCGGCCGCTGGGCGGTATTTATGTGCTGGGGACGGACAGCTTGGGCCGGGACGTGCTCAGCCG
>PUPC01000310.1 GCA_003553185.1 Planctomycetota bacterium
CCGCCTATGCTGCCGATATCCGTTCCGTCCCACAACATGCCGAACACGTGCCCGCCGCCGGTATCGAGCTGGTAAAACAGCACATCGACCATCTCGAAGCCGGTCGGCTTGAACTCCCAGGCGCGGATGCCTTCTTCACGCCCGGGCCGGTTGGTCACGGAGATGTCGATAAGGCTGTTGGCCATCCGCGCGCTGCCGTCCGGGTCAAAACCGAGCTGCAAGCTGTTACTATCGGCCGCCGCGACACCGGCAGACTGATAGAAAATGAGAAAAAGAACGAAAAGAACGAGTCCTCCAAAACGTCTTATAATTGCATAAATTTCCGCCATCTTCACTACCTCCTCAATTGAATTGAAAAAACTCTTCCTTTTTGCTTCAGGACTACGAATTCAGTCGTTAGTCGCTTGTCGCTAGTCCTTTGCCGTCAACGCCACAGACAGGAATGTCAGTGTTACTCAGTATCGACAATTTTCTGTTAGATTGACTTAGCTACGGACCTAACGCGCCTTCGCCGCCCTGACGGCGAGGTCATAGAGCCGCTCACGCGCCTCGAACCACCGCGAGGGCTCCGTCTCATACCTGCGATCATACGGCACCACGCTCTCGAGCACCCGCTCAAGCTCCTCCAGCACGGACTCGGCTTCCTTCTCCTCTCCGGCCCCGCGCAGCGATTCCGCCAATCCCCTGATACGCTCGATCAGCATGTTGTCCCGTATCGCCTCGCTCTCCAGCTCACGCCGGTAAGTATCCTGGATCGTCCCGTCGGGCATATACATGATGCGATGGTTCATGCCGTGATCGTAGCGGAACGGCACCGGCGAGCTCTCGGGGCTGGAGGGGTCGTGTGACTGGGCCGAATACGCCTGACCGCCGCTGAAATGATACTTCGCCGTCATCCAGTAGAACGGCAGCGTCTGGAACGGCTGCGCTACTATCCGCACGTTGGGTCCGTAGCCGGGGCTGCTGTAAAAATACCACCACACATCGTCGCCCGCCTCGCGCCGCTCGTCAAAAAACGGACGAAACACGCGGTGCCCTACGTACGGACACCACGGGTCCATCACCCCGACTCCGACCTCTATATTGTCGTAATTGCCGCTGTGCGCGGTCGTCGTGCGCAGGCCCCCTTCACGATACGGGAGCGCGTCACGAACCCACCGCTTGAAATCCGGCGGCTCGTCGCCCACCTTCAGCATATAACGATCCGAGCGGCCCGTATTTTCCAGATGCTCGCTGAACTGCTCGGCAAACAGACGCGGGGAGGCATTGCCGCCCCTGACGCCCACGAGCGCATCGGAGATATCATGAACCACGCCACTGGTACGCCCAAAGAAAATAAGCGGCTCAAGCCCCATCTCTTCGACCGCCCGGTCGCTCAGTTCCATGAAGCGGTCGGCCGCGCTGAAATCCAGCTCGACAGGCCACCGGCGCTCCATATCCGTGAACAGCGCCGCGCGGCCCAGGCGAAACTCACCGCCGCACCCGAGGCTAAAGCGGAGCATATCCGTCTCACCGCTCACGCGGAAAAGAAAAGCCGACTCATGGTGCGGCCGGCCGACCACCCCTTCTCCGGCCCCGTTCCAGTCACCGTCCGCATCGCGATACTCGAGCAGCAGCGACCGGTCGTGATCCAGTTCCTCGGACAGCGTAGCGGCGACCACCACGTCACGCACCGCCTTCAGTCCGCTCAAATCCACATACAGGGCAAGCCCGCCGGCGTCGCCATTATTTTCATCTTCCTCTTCGTCGCCGACCATCGCCAGAGCGATATCATCAAAATCATTACCCTCTTCCTCTTGTAGCGCCTCCTCGGGTGTTGGCAACTCAGAAGGGGTTTTGACCGACACGTCTTTGACCTCATCGTGCCAGGTATTCCATTCCAGCGCATCGGCATCGGCACCGAGCGCCGCTATCGCATAGCCACGCGGATAAGCGGGTTCTTCCACGTCGGCAATCGATAATTGCATCCCGCAATCGATCATCCGTATCCCGTGCTCGGCGTTGTTACGGGCCAGTTCTGTCACGGCGCGCTCGTATTCCCCGGTGCCCTCCGACCACCACCAGGGCACGGAGGCGAAGCAGAAGAAGGTGCTCGGACCGAAATCCGGCAGTTCCACCGGCTCGACCGTCAGCCCAAGCGGTATCCGCCGCTCATAACCGCCGCTTTGCACGCTCAGCGCACCCTGATATTCACCGGGCACGGCATCGGGGCCGCTGCGCACGGTCACCCAGACACCTACCGACGTATTGGCCGGCATCGGCAGATACGGCTCATCGACGAGCTGGTTGGGAACCCGCAGTGCACCGAAAAACCGGCTATGCTCGTAAAAACCCATCGGCCGTATATCAATATCCCCGGCAAACCCGGCGCCGTCGTCACGGCGCAGTTCGCTCAGCTCGAAGCGCAGTTCGTCGAGCTCGGTCTCGGCCGCCAGGCCGAACTGCAAAGAGCGCCGGTCATTGACCCCCAGGCGCAGGGAAAGCTCCTGCAGGTCCTCGCGCCCGGCGTGGAGCTGCCAGGGATGGATCACCTCGAGCGTATCGGACGCAAACGCCCGCAGCGGCGCCTGCGGCTCGTGCGGGGACAGCTCGTCCAGCAGGCGCCCGGCGGCGGCGGACACCGCTTCGGTCGTCTCGCCGGTTACGTAGACATACCACGGGCTGCCGTCGGGACGGCGCACTACGGTCACCAGCCCCCGGTCGGAGTTCAGATACTCCGGATCGTTCCATACCCCCTTCATAGCGGGAAGATGCCCGGCGTATACATGCCGCAGCGGCCGTCCGACGACCACCGGCACGCCCAGCCCGGCGTCTTCGGGCTCATTCTCGGGCGGGATCGTGTAGCGGGTTTTCCGGCTATAAAGGTTGGCCAATTCGTCTGAAAGCAAATACAGCCCGGCGGTCTCGGCCAGGCGGCGCGCGGCCTCGTATTCGCTGGCGCAACCTTCCGACGGGTAGCACACGAACACCTCCCGGGAGGACACCAGTTCGGCGACTTCCCCAAGCTGCTCTACGGCGAAGCTGACGCGGCCCGGCATCTCGAATTCAGCCAACTGCTCTCCGCCGGTGTTCGAGACGGAAGCCTCGAGTTTTGTCACCTCGGCGCTCACCCGGCCCAGCACCTCGCGGCTGTCGAAGAGCGTTTTGAGCTGATACGCGTCCGCACCTTCCGGCACCGACGCCTTTATACCGTCCGAGAGCGGCCCGAGCCACGGGCCCCACTCGCCATTGTGGGCGAAACGAACGGCAGCGCGGGCACGTGCTCGCCCCTGGACATCGAGACGGCGGAAGCTGGGACGACGCGCCCCGGCGCCGTCCGGTGTCGTAGCGATCGACCGGCGCCCGAGCCACAGGTAGTGCGGCCCCGACCCGATATCTTCGAGTATACGCTCCGATACCGCACCGTCGGGATGCTCGACGCGTCCGGACTCCCGGCCCAGCACATTCCAGTCAACAACGCCGCGGCGTCCCAGGTGCAGCTCGACGCTC
>PUPC01000279.1 GCA_003553185.1 Planctomycetota bacterium
AAACAATAACAAGACAAACGGAGCAGACGCCCCGACTTTGCGTAACCAATGCAGGACCGATCAGCCGGGAACGCCCGCCCCGCCAGACTCGCTTCATAGACCCGCAGGAGGCATCTGATGAGCACCGACAACCCCGTCGTCATCGACGTCCGAGGTCTGGTCAAGCGGTTCGGTTCGCTGACCGCCGTCAACGGCGTCGAGTTCGATATTCGCCGGAACGAAATTTTCGGGTTCCTCGGCCCGAACGGAGCGGGCAAGACGACCACCGTCCGGATGCTCACCGGGGTCCTCGAACCGACCGAGGGGACCGCGACCATCCAGGGCCACGACATCCGGACCGAGGCGCTGCTCTCGCGTGCACAACTCGCCGTCGTGCCCGAAGAGGCCAACGTCTATCGCGATCTCTCGCTCTGGCAGAACGTCATGCTGATGGGCCAACTCTACGGCGTCCCGCGTGGAGAGCGCAGACTGCACGGCGAGGAGCTGCTCGACGCCATGGGGCTGCTCGACCGGAAAGAGCAGAAGGCCCGCACACTGTCGAAAGGTCTTCGCCAGCGGCTCCTCCTGTGCACCGCCCTCGTCACCCAGCCCGAGGTCCTGTTCCTCGACGAGCCGACCAGCGGACTGGACGTCCAGAGCGCCCGCCTCATCCGTGACCTCGTCAAACAGCTCAACCGGGACGGGATCACCATCCTCCTCACCACCCACAATATGGAAGAGGCCGAGGAGATGTGCTCGCGGGTTGCGATCATCAGCAAGGGCGAGATCGCGGCCATCGACCGGCCCGCCCGGCTGCGGTCAGCCATGCAGTCCAGCCAGTACGTCGAGATCGAGTTCGAAAACGGGCCGCCCGAGGCGGCGGCGCTGGGAGGACTCCCCGGCGTCCTGCGGGTCCAGTCCGATGCCGGGCGCATCCATCTTTACAGCGAGCAGCCGGGCCGGGTGGCGGGCGAGGTCGCCGTGTTCGCACGCGACCGGGACCTTGGCATCGCCCACCTGAGCACCTGCCGGCCCTCGCTCGAGGACGTGTTTCTGCATTTCACTGGCGAACTGAAGGAGGAAGCGGCCCAATGAGCACTCACGTCGAGTCCCACAGCACCTGGCAACGGCAGGCTCACGGGATGCTGGTCATCATCAAAAAGAACGCCCTGCTCTACTATTTGAAGCCGCCGGTGCTCATCTTCGGCATCCTGTTCCCCGTGTTCTTCTTCCTCGCGTTCAGGATGGGCCGGCCCATCGCCGCCGAGAACGTGGTCCCCGGAATGATCGCGATGGCGCTGTGGTTCACCGCCAGCGCCGTCGGCCCCCTGGTCACCCCGTGGGAGCGGCAGGCCCGGACCTACGAGCGGCTGATCGCTACCCCCCTCTCCCTCTCGTCGATCATCCTGGGCGACATCGGCAGCGGGCTGATCTTCGGCGGGTGCCTGTCCATCGTCCCCATCATCATCGGGCTGGTCTTCACCGACGCGGCGGTCACCGCCCTCGGCCTGCTCGTGCTCGGCATCGTACTCGGTGCGATGAGCTTCGCCACCCTCGGCGTCTTGCTCGCCGCTCCGCCCGCGGCCAGCCCGTCCAACATCATGCTGTTGTCCAACCTGGTCCGGCTGCCGCTGCTCTTCGTGAGCGGCGTGTTCCTTCCCATCGCCGAGATGCCCGGCTGGGCGCGATGGGTCGCCCCCATCTCGCCGCTGTCCTACGCCGGCGACCTGATCCGTGCCGGGTTCGGCCAAGCCCCTTACTTCCCGCTGTGGCTCAGCCCGGTGATGCTGATCGTTTTCACCGCTGCCCTGATTGTTGGCGCCCACAAATTCCACCGCCGCTGGCGGGCCAAGGGGCTGTGAGAGCAAACAAACTGGTCGCCACAAAATATCGCTCTTGAGAGCCGGTTTGTCCCGCCAGAAATTGGCCCGCCCGGTCAACCGCGTTCGGCCGCGGCCCGTGCGCGGGCCATCATCCCGACCAGTTCGGGCGGGAACCACGGCCGGGCGAGCAGGTCGGCGAGCCCCTCGGCCAGCTTCCCCATGTCGTGACTGGTGATCCGTCGCCCGTGCCCCACGAGTGCCGCAGCGATGGCGGCGTAGTACAGGGCGGTCGCCGCCGCTCGCTGTGAGTCGAGCCGGGCGCGCCGGACCAATTCCTTGGCGTAGTCCTTCAGCGCGGTGAGTGCGGCGAGGTCGGTGTCGGGCGCGGTCAGCAGTTCGCCAATCGACTTCCCGGCGTAGGCCCGGAGTTCGTGACACGGCCGACCGAGTACGGCGGATGGCGAAGCGGGCGAGGCCGGGTCGGGCGACGCGGGCGCATCGAGCAGAGCGGCCAGTGCCGCGGCGGGCGAATCGAGGTCCTCGGCTTCCCTCCCCACGCCGAGCAGGTCGGCCAGGCGGTCGGGCGGGAGGTCGGCGGTTCGGTCAGCCATGGTGGTTCCTCCCTCCGGCAGAGCCGGCCTGCGACAGGAGTTCGATCAGTTCGTCGATCTCCCGGTCGATGTCGCTCTCGTCCTCGACGAAACGGGCCACGTGGGTACGGAGGATCGACCGGAACCGGCGCTTGGCCGTGACCAACATGTTGGAGGCTTGGGCCGGGCTGTCGATGCCCAGGCGCTCGCAGAGGTCGGGCAGCGGGATGGGCTCGACGCCATCGAGGATCGGCTCGAGTGTTCGCGCCCGGAAAACCTCCCAATATGCGACCCGCCCGGTCCCCTCGTAGCTCCGGCGCAGCTCGTCGAGCACAGCGTCGAGCAGTGCGGAAGCCCAGGCGTAGTGGAATGCCTGCTCGGGGGTGGCGTTATCGGCCGGCTCGGGGACACGATGCCCTTCGATCCCGTCGAGCGAGACGACGCCCTCCTCTGGCCGTCGTTTTTTTGCGCTCCGCGCCCGATAATCGCTGGTGACATACCGGTCGAGCGCGGTGAGCAGAAGCGTGCGGAACTTGCCCTTCTGCCGGTCCGCCTGCTGGAACAGGTCGCGCCCGAGCACGACCGTCTCGAAGAACCCCTGGGTGAGGTCCTTCGCCTCCTCGTTGCTCTTCCCCTTGCGGCGGAGGTAGGCGTAGACCGGCTTCCAGTAGCGTCCCAGAAGTTGGTTGACCGCGGCCTGGCGATGGTCGGTGTCGAGCGTGCGGGCCCGGAGCAGGTCGGACCACGGCGTAGTCTCGAACCGTTCGTTCTGCCCGCCCATCTCGGTGTGATCGTATTGCGGCATTCGGTCATCGCCTCCGAGATAGAGTGTAAGTCGGGCGCGGCGCGGGGTCAAGCGATGTCAGTCGAGGGTGAGGATGCCGGACCCGCCGACACCGGGGCAGACCTCGGCGATGGCGGGCAGGCCGCGCGGGCGCCAGTAGCCGGCCTCGACGGCGGCGATCACGTCGTCGGCCCGATTGCGCTCGGTCAGGGCCACGATGCAGCCGCCCAGCCCGGCCCCGACCAGGGCCGCCCCCAGCACACCGTCCACGCCCAGAGCGAGATCGACCATGATGTCGAGCTCTTCGCA
>PUPC01000042.1 GCA_003553185.1 Planctomycetota bacterium
AGGGAGAAGTACTCGATGTGCCCCGGCCAGACGACATCCCGATCCCCGTCGAACGCCCGATACCACAGGGGTGCGAGATCATCATACCGGTTGACGGGCACGGCCGCCTGAAAGTCGCGGACCGTCCGGATCGAATCATACGAGTGGTCCCTCCCCCACTCCGTCCTGCGGGCCTTGCGGACCATCTTCATCAGGAGTTGCTCCTGGGCACCGGCCGGATCACGTAAAACTTTTTCGACCCGGCGCAACCTTCTCGCAACTCCCTTCTTGATTATCCATGGGAAAATAGCCATAATGATCTCACTAGACTTCTGTTTTTTTGCAATTGGCGTACTATAGTATCAGCGTACGCACTTGATGCAAGTGTCACTGGGTGCCCGCCGAATGCAACGGGCCGACAGGGCCACCGGGAACAGAACATAGGATCAAGGCCCGACCGACTTCCGGGTGTCGGAACATCTCCGAGGGCCAGACGGTTTGGATTGCAACAGTACGCCCGGACAGACAGAAAGGCACGTAAAGGAAGAGGACTATTGTGGGTGATATTTTCGATCGTTGTGTTCATTTCCTGAGCAACCAGCGCATTGGCACGGCGGAGGACCTTTCGGTCGCCTCCCGTGTGCTTTTCGCCGAATCACCGATCGATAACGCAGGCCCCGCGCTCATGCTTAACGGTGAGGAGGGCCTTCAGTTCAGCACCAACGATTATCTGGGGATGAGCGTCCACCCCGAGGTGCTGGCCGCAGGGCGCGAGGCGGCCGATCGCTATGGACTTGGAGCTCCTATGGGGGCCCGGCCCCTGACGGGAACAACCGAGTTGCACCTGGCACTGGAACGCGAGATTGCCGAGTACAAGCGGACCGAAGCGGCCCTGACCTTCTCCATGGGGGCGGGAGCCATGATGGGCGCCATCGCCTGTCTGGCCCAGCCGGGCGACCTGCTCATCTACGACCAGTTGGCCCACGCCAGCTTGGTATGCGGCGGGAAAATCTCAGGGGCAACCATCAAGTACTTCCGCCATAACGACCCGGCGAGCTTGGAGCGGGCGCTCGAGTCGGCCGACCCGAGCGAGAACAAGATGGTGATCGTCGATGGTGTGTACAGCATGAACGGCGACATCGCCCCGCTCCCCGAGATCTGCGACCTGTGCAAACAATACGACGCCCGGCTGTTCGTCGACGACGCCCACGGCCACGGCGTCTGCGGCGAAAACGGCCGGGGAGTCGCCGAGGTGCTCGGGGTGGAAGACCGCATCGACATCCAGGCGGGGACGTTCAGCAAGGCGTTCGGGACATACGGCGGGTTCGTCACGGCACCAAAGGAGGTCATCTTCTACATCCGGTGCATGGCCCCCACCATCCTGTTCACCAAGGCCACCCCGGCGTGCGTCGTCGCCGCCACCCGAAAATCGCTCGAACTGACGATGAAGGCCGACGACCGGCGGGATCAACTGTGGTCGAACGCCAGATATCTCCAGACCACCCTGCAACAACGCGGCTTCGAAATCGGTGACACCGAAACGCCGATCACCCCCATCAGCTTTGCCGGGAACGGGGCACTCCAGGTGGCCGACATGCTCCGCAATAAATACAGGATATGGGTCTCCCCCGTGGTCTATCCCGCCGTCAGACGCAACTCGGCCATCATCCGTGTCATACCGACGGCCCTGCACACCCGCGAGCAGCTCGACTATCTGATCGACTCGGTGGAGGAGGCAGTGCAGGAGCACTCGGAAACACTCCGGCGAAAGTCAGAGGATGGCAGTGTCGCACGAGCCGGCGGCTCACAATAAGGCAGGATATGGCGCCCGAAGCCCACACAAAGAGCCGACGAACATCGGTTCGACAGGTGGACGGGAGCCGCGAGCGGAAGGAATTCGTCCGCTTCCCGTGGGCAATCTACCGCGATGATCCGAACTGGGTCCCCCCGCTGCGGACTGCGGCCAACCGGCAGCTCGACCCCGCACGCAGTCCCTTTTTCGAGCACGCCGAGGCCCGGCTCTACCTCGCCTGGCGAGACGAACGCCCCGTCGGCCGCATCGCAGCCATCGTGAACCATCTCCACAACTCATACCACGAGGACCAACGCGGCTTCTGGGGGTTCTTCGAGACCGAGAACGACGCGGGCACCGCCGGGGCACTGCTCGAGGCCGCCGCCGCGGACCTCCGGGACCACGGGATGGCCGAGATGCAGGGACCGTTCAACCCGTCGGTGAACGCGGAGTGCGGCCTGCTGATCGAGGGGTTCGACAGCCCGCCCGCACTGATGATGCCCTATAACAAGCCCTACTACCCCCGGCTCGTCGCCGAGGCCGGACACGAGAAGGAGCAGGACCTGCTCGCCTACGACGCCCGGGCCGAAGAGTTCCTCCAGAACGAAGAGGTTCGGAGCCGGCTGGCACGGCTGGCGAAGGTCGTAAAGCGGCGACACCCGGATATCTCGGTTCGACCGCTCGACAGAAAGAACTACCGCCCGGATGTCCTGGCCCTGGGCCGCATTTTCAACGCAGCACGAGAGAATAACTGGGCATACGTGCCGACCACCGACGCCGAGATGCAGGAGATGGCACGGGATATGAAACAGGTCGTCGATCCCGGACTGATCCTGATCGCCGAGGTGAAAGGCGAGCCCGCCGGCTGCATAATCGCCCTGCCCGACTTGAGCCCCCTGCTGAAAAAGATGAACGGGCGGCTCCTGCCGTTCGGATGGCTGCACCTGCTGCTGGGCCGCAAGAACATCCGGCGGATGCGAGTGTTCGGAGCGGCCTGCCTACCGGCATATCGCAACCTGGGTGTGACCGCCCTGCTCTTCCACCAGTTCACCGAGAACGCAATCCGTGCCGGCTACGAGAGCGCCGAGATATCCTGGGTGGCGGAAGACAACACCAAATCGGCCGAGACCATCATCGCCGCGATCCAGCCAACGCTGTACAAGCGATATCGGGTCTACCGGCGCGACCTGTAAGCCGGACCGAGATAGCACACAACCACGGGACCGGGAACCGGCCGATGGAACAGTTCATCGGAGAACGGATCGAGGTGGAACAGGCGGAGAAATCGCCCCGCCCGGTCCGTTTCACCTGGCGGGGAGAATCGCACGACGTGGCGGATGTCCTGAGAACCGATATCGACATCGGACACGGAACGCTGCCGCGCGGCAGCAGGAAGTGGTACACCCGCAGGCATCGGCGTCACTACATCGTCAAGGATACCGAAGGCCGGACGTTCGAGTTGTATCTGGACTACGCCGACCGCAAGAACCCAACCTGGTGGCTGGCGAGATTACTGGGTTGAATCGGTGGGCACCGCCTGCTCAGAGCCGAATCCAGAGGGCGGGACGCTCCCACGGCCGACACTCCGCCGGGGTTTTTGAGTAGGGAATATCTCCACAGTTTTGCGATAACTCCCCGGCACAGGCCCGCCAGCTCAAAGCGCACACTTTGTA
>PUPC01000107.1 GCA_003553185.1 Planctomycetota bacterium
AATGAACAGAACGGAGGCGTCTACGTGATAGCCAAGATAACCGGGGTCGTCTCGGACATCCGCGACGACGCGATTACGCTCGATAACAGCGGGATGGGCCACGAGGTCCTGGTCCCCCGGGGCCTGGCGCTCCGGCTGCGGACACACGGTGCCGCCGGGACCGAGCTCACGCTCCACACCCTCGAATACATCGAGGGCGGCGCGGCCGGCGGGGCGATGATCCCCCGGCTCATCGGGTTCCTCGACCCGATGGACCGCGAGTTCTTCGGGATGCTCACCAGCGTGAAGGGGCTGGGCCCGCGCAAAGCGCTCCGGTCGCTGACCATCCCCACCCGCCGGTTCGCCCTGGCCATCGAGGAGGCGGACAAGGCGGCCCTGTCGGAGCTGCCGGGCGTTGGCCGGCGCAGCTCGGAGAAGATCATCGCCGAGCTGCGGGGCAAATGCCACAAGTTCGGCCTGATGCGGGAGGGGGAGCCGCTGGGCGCCACCCCCGAGGAGAAGCTCGCCCCCGATGTCCGGGCCGAGACGGTCCAGATTCTCACCGAACAGCTCCAGTACTCGCCGGCCGAGGCCGAGGCGATGATCCGACAGGCACTCGCGGGAGACAAGGAGGTCGAGTCGTCCCAGGAGCTCCTGAGCGAGATATACCGGATCCGGGCGGAGGGCGACTGAGCCCGATGCGGCCGACGGAAACTGTGTGGATGCACGTGGAGAAGCCGGAATGCGACAGCGAGTAGTTGACGGCACACCGCTCTCGGACGCCGACGAGCAGTTCAACCAGGGGCTGCGCCCGCAGACTCTCGACGAGATGATCGGGCTGTCGGCCCCGCTCGAGCCGCTCCGCATCGCGCTCCAGGCGGCGATCGAGCGGGGCGAAGCGCTCGAGCACGTGCTGCTCGACGGCCCGCCCGGCCTGGGCAAGACGACCATCGCCCACGCCGTCGCCCACGAGATCGGCTCGAAACTGGTCCAGACCTCGGGGCCCGCGCTCAGCCGGACCGGCGACCTGATGGGAATCCTCACCAGCTTGGGCACTCGTGACGTGCTGCTCATCGACGAAATCCACCGCCTGCCCATCACCGTCGAGGAGTTCGTCTATCCCGCGATGGAAGACCGCAAGGTCCAGTTCGTCGTCGATCGCGGCGCGTTCGCCAAGACGGTCGAGGTCCCGCTCAAGCCGTTCACCCTGGTCGGGGCGACCACCAAGGCCGGGCTGCTCTCGAAGCCGCTCCGCGAGCGGTTCGCCATCTTCCACCACGTCGAGTTCTACCCGCCCGAGGACCTGAAAGAGATCGTCATCCGGTCGGCCGGGCTGCTGAACACCACCATTGACCCCGAGGCCGCCGCCGAGATCGCCGAACGGTCGCGCGGCACCCCCCGGATCACCAACAACTACCTGAAGCGGGTCCGCGATTTCGCCCAGGTCAAGGCCGACGGGCACATCACCCTCGAGATCGCCCGGAAGGCGCTCGAAATGCTCGGCGTCGATGAGCTCGGCCTGGACGAGCTCGACCGCCGGTTCCTCCGAGTCATCGCCGACTTCTACGACGGCGGGCCGGTGGGCATCGACGCACTCGCCGCCACCCTCAACGAGGACCGGGACACGCTGGAAGACGTGGTCGAGCCGTACCTGCTCCGCATCGGGCTGCTCAACCGGACCAGCAAGGGCAGGCGGGCCACCCGGCGGGCGTTCGACCACCTCGACCTCAACGCACCGCCGCCGAAGTCCGGGCAGCCGGAGCTGTTCGAGGAGTAATCCCCTCTCCCGGTCAGCCGGTCAGCGCCCGGTAGAGCGCGGGCAGCGTCTGCTTGAAGTTCCCCTGCACATAGATGCCGCGCCCCCCGAACGCGGCCGGGATGCGGGTGACCACGCTCTTATGGTCGCGGAAATAATACGTCGGGCTGTCCTCGTCGTCCACGTCGGTCGGGACGACCGGTCGCAGGTCGAAGTCGGCGGTCAGAATCTCCCGCGGGGGCCGGCCGACGTTCGCCGCCATGGCCGCCGCTTTGAGCAGGACTTCCGGGCCGGTGACCGCGGACCCCACGTTGAGCACGACGCCGCCCCGGTCCAGCTTGGCGACGCTCGCCGTGTAGATGCCGAAGTCGAACCCGCTGGTCCCGCCTTTCGCCGCCCCGTCGAAATCGGGATGCTGGTCGATGATGTCGGTCCCGATCCCGACGTGGATGGTCACGGGGACGCCCAGCCGCACGCCCGCCGCCAGGATGCTCACCTCGGGGTGGGGGAATCGGCGGGCCTCCGGCATCGGCTCGCCGCCGATGAGCCGGCCGAGCGCCTCGCCGAGCCCGAGCCCGCGCTCATATCCGGCAGCCAGCGCCCGGTTGATCAGCCCGCCGGTCTCGTCGGCCATCCCGAATGTGCCCTCGGGCAGGGCGTTGGGCACGTTCTCGCTCGTCCCGCCGATGAGCGCCAGCTCGAAGTCGTGGATCGCGGTCGCCCCGGTCCCCGCCACGTGAGTCACCAGGCCGCGGGCCATCAGGTCCACGATGAGCGGCCCGAGCCCGAGTTTGACCGGGTGCGCCCCGGTGAACAGGATGACCGGTCGGCCCTCGGAACGGGCCTGCCGCACGGCGGCGGCGACCCGGGTCGTCTCCGGCCCGGCCTCCCCGGTGTCACGCCCGCGAAGGGCTTCCGGATCGACGAGATCGCTCACGGTCAGTTTGTTCGACCTGCGATCGATGGGCTGGGGCCGGACGGCGGACGCATCGAACAACTCGAAGGAACCCCGGTAGGATGTCACGGCACCTCCTGGATTATGGCAGGACGTTCAGGATCGCCTCGGCCATCTCGGCCTGGGCCGGGGCGTTCGGATAGAGCAGGTACAGGCCGTCGGCGGCAACGCCCGGCTCCCGATAGGCGGCCCGCCAGTCGCTCTCCGCCGTGATGAGCCGATGCAGGTCGGCGCACGGGAGCCGGTGGCGGCGTGCGATGTTGAGCACGGCCTCGGCCAGTGCGGCGGAGTGCTCCGGATGGCTGACCAGCGGCGGCGGAGCGACCAGGACGACCCGCGGCGGGGCCGGCTGGTCGCGGGCGACCTCGATCATCGCGTGGAGCGACCGCGACAGGGCACGCGGGGCCACCCCCGTCCGGGCGAGTGAGCTGCCCGGCGATATGATGACCAGGTCGGGCTGATGCTCGGCGAGGGCGGCGGCGAACGCCGGGAGGTCGGCGAGCGTCGGCTCCGGCCCGGCCCGACGGCTCTCGACCACGGTCAGGGCCGCGCCCGACCGGCGGCTCTTCAGCCGCTGAGCAAGGACGTCCGTGTGGCCCGGTGTGTCGGCCAGGGAGGGGTTCGTCATCGGGTCGCCGTAGAACAGAACGGTCGATGGCCGGGACCGCAGTTTCCCGGCCAGCCACTTGATCGGCGCCCAGCGTCGGTGCTCGGCGGGGTCCTCGGGCCGGAGCACCAGCGTGGCCTTGCGTCCCTGCCGGTCAATCAGATGCCCCAGTTCGGTGTCCAGCCGGTGGAGGGCTCGGCCGGGACGAACCACCCGCAGCCCCGCGCCGTCGAGAGCGGTTTCGGCCGCCCACACGCTGAACGAGCCGGTCACCCCCGCCCGGTCGGTCGGAGCGGGGAGCGGGACCTCGACGTGACGGCGCTCGCCGCCGGCCAGGTCCAACTCGCCGGCCGTCACCTCTCGGACCGGCACCAACCACTCGCAGGTGAGCCGGGCCGATGTGCCGGTGTGGTTCGTTGCCCGAAACCTCACCACCGCTCGCTCGCTGCGGGGGACGGCATTGCGTGGCGCGACACGAACGTCGACCGGCGAGCCCACGTCGTCCGTCGCCGTGTGCCGGGCAACGGTCCCCGCCAGGCCGCCGTCGTCCCTCCGCTCGACCTCGACGGTCAGATCGATCAGCCGTTGTCCCTCGTGCCACAGTCGGAGCGCGGCTCGGCCGCGTTCCTCTGGGCCGGGCTCGGGCAGCGGGAGGCGGAGCGACGCCGTCTCGTCGGGCGCCAGCTCGAGGGTCTGAGAGCGGGACGACTCCCCCTCGACAGACCACTCGCGGGCCAGCGCCAGCCGGTCGGGCCGGCGATTCCTGACGTGCAGTTCCAGCCGCGGTTCGCGGCCGGGGCCGGCCCGGAAGTCCTCGACGATCATCACGTCACCCGGCTCGATGCCCAGCGCGACCTGCCGGCCCGCGCCATTCGTTCTGTGCTCGATCCGGTCCGCCCGGGCGCGGAGCCGGCCGTCTTTTCGCTCGATTCGGACGACGGCCTCGGCCAGGGGGCCTCGCCCGTCGCTCAGGCGCAGCCCGATGGATTCGTCCAGGCAGTCGAGCCGGGGTACGGGGCACTCGGTCACCAGCTCCAGCTCGTCGTATCGCGGCAACGTCACCTCGCCTTCCGGCCCCGGGCTCCCATCGTCCACACGCCCAATGGACAGACGGGCGGATGCGGTGATGCCGGCCGCCCGAGCCGCCGGGTTGGCGACGCCGAACTGAACCCGGGCGCTGCGCCCGTGATAGACGACGTGGTCCGGCCTGTGCGAGAGGACGGGGGTGGCGGCGCCCACCCGCTGTTCGAGCCGGGTGAGCCGTGCGTCCGTGCGTCCGTCGGTTCTGCTCAGTTCGACCGTCGCCACGGCCACCGGCCGGCCGGCGGCGGCCAGGTCCAGGGTGACCGCGGTGCGCTCGCCGTCGCGCTGGGGGGCGGGGATGACCGCCTCGAGCACGGTCCGACCGCCCGGCTCCAGCGAGAAGCCGCTCGCCGAGCGGACCCAGCGATAGCCAAACCGGAACCGTGCCTGCGACCGGTTCCGGATTTCGAAGGCGGCGGCGGCCGGCTCATCCTCGTAGATGATGCGGGGGCTGTCGCGCAGCTCGACCCCGGCGTCGAGGTCGGCCCGGGGCAAGCTGGTCAGGTTGATCGTCCGCTCATAGGTGCCCAGCGACGCTCCGTCGCGCCACACCTCGAGCGAGACGGGGAGGTTGGCCAGTTGCTCGCGCTCCTCGGACCGGCTCTCGCCGGTGACATCGACGAACAGGCGGGGCGAACGTTCGGTGTAGGTGGCGTCGCCCACCCGCCAGCGGTGGACGAGTCCGGTCCCCGGCGTCCGGTCCTCGAGTACGAGCGGGGTCTTGACCGCGCCGTCGGGCAGTTGGTAGGCGATGTTGGCCTTGCCGACGGTGAAGAACGGTGTGAGCGGCCGGCCCTGTTTCTGGTATCCGATCTGCTCGGTCGGGACGTGGTTGCCGCGAGCGAAGGCGGCGCGGTCGATGAGAGAGACGGACCGGGCTCCGGGCGGCTGCCAGCCCAGCCGGATCCCCTGCTGACGGGCGGTCTCGCCGTGGATGACCGTGATGCTGTGGGCGCCCTCGTCGAGCCACACGGAGCCCGGCTCCGCCCAGCGTCCGACCGGCGACTCGTCTCCGCTCACCCGCTTGATCTCCCGGCCGTTGATGAACAGGAACGCGGTGCCGCCGGCGTTGACGACGAACTGATATTCGCCGGCCGCGGGGGTGAAGAGCAGCCCGCTGTACACGGTGGCGTACCGGTAGCCCTCCTCCAGGCGATGGGGGTTGGAGCGGGTGTCGATGGAGTTGATGATGTCGGGCCTGCCGACCCGGTCCTCCGGCCCGGCGTTGGCGAGGGCGAGGGCGGCGTCCGCCGGGTCCTCGATGTTCGGGCCGTCGGCCCCGGAGACGGGGCCGAGCCGGATGGTGGCGGTCATCAGCGTCCCGTCGGGCCGGGGCGGCCGTTCGCGGACCGCCGGGGCGTCGGGGTTGCCATAGTATAGGTAGTATAGCGGCTCGCCCAGGTCGGCCCGGAAGGTAACCGTGGCCCGGTCTGCATCCCAGCCGAGCGGGAAGCTGTGTGACGGGACGGGTTCGCCCCGGGCGTCGGTCACGACGATGTCCCGGTCGAGCGGGGCGGTCGGCTCCTCGATGGTGATGACCGCCCGGGCGGTCAGGTGGTGATGCCCGAGCAGCTTTGTGGGCTCGAGGAAGTTGACCGGGAGGTCGTCGCCCTGCTCGGGGATGTCTAGCCGGACGATCTTTCGATGGGCCCACTGGTCGTTCCACCACGGAGCGTCGGTCGGCGGCGCGGCCGCCAGGGCGGGCAGGGCCAGGCACAGTATGGCGACGAGCGGCGCAATCAGGGCCGGTCGGGTCGGCCTCGTGCGGCATCGATTGGATGGAGCGTTCATCATCATCGTACTTGCCCGGCCGGTCAGGAGCTCTGCGGGAACCCCTGGTCCAGCCCGTGCTGGGTTTTCTCCCAGTAAAAGGGCCGGGTGAAAAGCTGGAGGAACCCCTTCCAGGCGCCGATGCTGATCAGGACCCAGTAGAACGGCATGAGCAGGGCGACCCCCGCCAGCTTGGGCTTTTTCGCCCGGATGCAGGCGATCACGTGTACGGCGACGAAGAAGACGTTGCCCAGAACGAGCAGAAGGGTGACCACGAGCAGCGCCTGCGAGACGGCGTTCCACAGGTGGAAGCTGCGGTCGGCGAGTAGCCGGTGCCGGGCGTCGACCGTCGAGGTGGCCAGGTCCCACGGCGCGTCCTCGTGCTCGACCGAGCCGGCGGCGTCGCCCGTCCCCGGGCGGGGCAGCGCCCCCAGCAGGACCTCCCAGTCCCGTTCGATTCCGCGCCGGAGCACCTCCTGCCACGGCGCGTCGGGCGGGGTGTCCATCCGCCATCCGGTGGCCACCATCGGCCAGGCGCGCCGGCTGGGATGGGGGAGTCGGATGGTGCGGTCGAGCCGCTCGATGTGGGCGACGTCCGAGGCCTCGTCGATCGACTCCCGGACGCCGATCGCCCGGACGAACGACCAGTCGTGCTCGGCCAGGTCGGCGGTGAACAGCCCGACGTACAGGGCGAGCACGACCCAGAAGACGGGGTTGAGCAGCAGCATCAACGACAGGCCGCCGACCGCGTTGAGGAAGTTGAACATCCCCCAGGGCCGGAGCTGCCACAGCGTTCGCAGCGGCCGCCGCATGTGGGTCAGGTGGGTCTGGATGTACCCCTTGACCCAGCGGGACCGCTGGCGAATCCAGTTCCCCACCTGCGAGTTGGCCTCCTCCCAGGTCGTCGAGTCGATCACCTGGGTCTGGAAGCCCATCTTGTGCAGCCGCATGCCCAGGTCGCAGTCCTCGGTCACGTTGAACGGGTCCCACCCGCCGATCTTGTGGAGCACGTCGGTATGGAAGTGGTTCGACGTGCCGCCCAGCGGGATCGGCGCCCGCAGGGCGTGGAGCCCCGGCAGGTAGAGCTCGAACCACGTGGTATATTCGATCATGAAGAACCGGGTGAGCAGGTTCTGCGTCGGGTTGTAGTAGTTCAGCTTGGCCTGGAGGCAGATGGTGCGGCCGCGCTCCTCCCGCTGGAACGGGTTCCATCGGCGGAACCGGCGTCGGGCCTCGAACTGCTCCTCGGCCCTCCGGAACCCGATGATCGCCTTCTTGAGCTGGTCCGGCTCGGGCCGGTCCTCCGCGTCGTAGATCACCGAGTACTCGCCGCGTGCCCGGGTCAGCCCGTGGTTGCAGGCCTTGGGCTTCGTCCTCGGCTGCGAGTCGGGGCAGATGATGACCTCGCAAAAATCGGGCAGGCCCGCCTCGCGGACCGCGTTCAGCGTCTCGGGGTCGTCCGGCTCGAGCAGGAGCTTCACGTCCAGCTTGTCCTTCGGGTAGTCCATCGCCGCGATGTGGCGGACGATCTTGTTGACCACCTCCGGCTCGCGGTACAGGGGGACGAACACCGTGTACACGGGCAGGTCGTCGTCGTTCAGCTCGGCGACCTCGCTCTCCGAGACGCGGATGTCCCACCGCCGGATGATCGACAGCAGGATGGAGACCAGCTTGTAGCCGATCACCACCAGGTAGAACAGACACACCACATGCACGAACAGCAGGAAATAGAGGTAATCGGCGACGAACAGCAGGGCCAGCGCCGCAAGGACCAGCGGATACCAGACCTTCTGCCGCCGGGAGAAGACGTAGTTCGACGTGTCGTCGGGGTGCTTCTCAATGAAGGCGGCGACGGTTTTCTCTTCCTTGATCCGGACGACCTTCGGCGGGTGGAACCCTTCCGTCGCCGGCTCTCCTGCCGCAGGGGCGGCGGCCAACGACTGCGAGGTGTCACATAGCGGGCAGCCGTCCCGGGCCTCGGGGATTTCGGCCCCGCACTGGTCGCACACGTTCGGCTCCGCCGGGCCCGCCGCTTCGTCGCCGGGCCGGGCGCCGATGATGTCGAACCGGATGGTTGACATCCCGATGTGCAGTTCATCGCCGTGGGCGATCGCGGCCCGTTCCACCGGCTCCCCGTTGACCAGCGTCCCGTTCAGACTGCCCTGGTCCTCGACGAACCACCGGCCGTCCTCGTGGAGGATGCGGCAATGCTGGCGGGACATCTCGGCGTCGATGATCACCAGATCGGCCTGTTCGCCCCGGCCGATGACGACCGGGCCGTCCGAGTCGATTTCCCACTGCCGGTCGCACTCCGGGCCGTCGGTTGCCGTTAAAACCGCTTTCATTAGACCTCCGACGGCGCAGGCCGGGGCCGACCGCGCCGTAATTGACCGGTATCTCAGTGTAAGACGCGATTATAGACCGCCCCGGAGAATCAGTCAATGCGGACGAGCGGCGGCCAGCCCGCCGCTCCAGCCCGCCCGCAACATGTACGGCGGCGGCTTAGAACAATGTGTCTTGTTGATGTGTGAGTCGCGGGGGCCAGAACACGCCAACGACGAGCCACGTGTTGTATGGGAAGTGTGTTCCGACGAAGAACCGCGTGTCCCTCTGGCCAGAGCACACTTCGTTGAGGAACTTCCTTTTGACGCTCTGGGCGGCGTCCGCATCAGAGCCCAGGCGTTCACTCTCTTTGAGAAACAGTGCGCCTAACTCCCAGTCCTCGATCATCGCAGTGTGTGGTTCTTTGCTATCCTCACATTCAAAGACGTAGTGGAAAGTGTATGGCAACTTTCGGAGCGGTTTCGGGCCATCCCCGAACAACCAGCCCTGTTTGAAGAGGGACCGCCACTTCGGCTTCCACTTTCCGGTGTCTTCGCGAATCACCAGGTCACATACCCGGGTAGGTCGTACAACGCCAAGGGAGACCTGCTCTGTGTGGTAAAGCTCCTTGTATTCGTTGAGTGTCCGATGCGGCAATGCATCGATGATCTGCCGGCGTTCCCGCCACATGTCAGTAGTGGGCAAAGGCGGTCCCAGGATTCTAATTGACCGAAGGTCCGGCTTGCGGCTCTCTTTACGCCTGTCGTTTTTATGCCCGTGCGGCGACAGTCCGACTTCAATCCACTGGTATTTCCGGAACTTTTGCTCTGGCAGACGATATCGATAGTCGACGGGATAAAGCCGCACCCATTCTCCTGCTTCCGTGACTCCCGCTGTGCAGACGAGTTCCTTGTGGCTCGCCGACGGATGCGGGTACGTCATCACCGTTATCAGGATTTTGGTCGGCTCGTATCCGTCGCGCATTCTCCCCGCCTCAGGTGGCGTACAGGCAGTCCGGCCGCTTCCGCCACAGTGTTTGCCAAACGGGAGCGGTGACAGTCGTTCGGATCAGATTCCATACAAATCAATACGGCAGGCGTAGTGCTCATTGTGCCTGCCAGTTCAGGAATCGAGTGCCTGCAGGGTGGCAGGATTTTTTCCTTGTAATAGCGGAAAAGCTCATTGCGGCAGGCGAATCGATCGCTCCGACGAAGGGCCGAGGGTATCCCCAACGCGGGCATATGTTCATAACGTAATCCGACCCGCTCGCACAGTTTCGAGAAGGTGCTCTTGTGGAACCCATATTGCCGAGAGATTGGGTTGTGGCGAACGTCGATGACCTGCTTGAGTCCGGCGCGAAGCAGGTTGTTCAAAAAACCATCCACGTGCTGGCCCTGGTGGCCTGCGGTGTAGATTGCCGGCTCCGCAACCGGACGGCTCAGGCGTCTTTCCGCCTTGCTGTTGATCGTGAACCATGGGTACTTGCTATATATATAGCCCCGCAGGCGTTTCCGGGATGCGCGCTTGAACCGTTCGACCACACGAAATACGTCATCCCGCACGGCGACCGGCAACCCATTGATGGCGGATGGCGCCTGGTCCGTGATTTCCCACCCCGAGTTGCCCGCCTCGCGCAGGAGCCCTTTCCCTGCAAGTTTATCTGCCTCTCGATACAAGCAGAAGGAAAATGGCCCCATATGGTACGGCAAGAACTCGTAGAATGAGCTTCCCCCGCCTGAAGGGGTCTCGTGAGATACAAGGAAGGACCACTTGACCAGCTCGATTCGAGATACGAGCCGGTCGGCAGTCTGCAACATGAACAGGATGGCTTTTTGGCGATTGAGCACTTGCACCTTCCCGACAGAACGGCCTATGCTGGTCACGTTGCCACCCATGCTACCAATCGGCTGAATGTCGTTCAAGCTTGAATTACAAGGGATAGCGTCAAGCACAGAGGGTGTGTGTCGTTCAAGACAAATGTTTTTTCATCGTGGCCGGTGGGCACGTTGTACCGGCTCGAATTCGAGGAATCGGAAGAGAGGGCTTGACAATTTGTTGGAGCCGACCAGAATATGTTTGTCCGCATTCCGCCCCGGTCGCGAGTGAACTTGCTGGAGTTCGCTTTTCTTCGCACGAACGGGATGCAGCCACAGTGCGATGAATGGGATATGCCCGGTTGACGTCGGACCGGCAGGAAAAAGGGAGAGGAGCCATGACGACGTGTCCGAAGTGTAAGTGCGAGTTGGATATTCAACGGGACGCCGGTTCGGTGACGTGCTCCGGCTGTGGCGCCAGCTTTGACGTGGTTGCAGGTCCCCCGGAGGGGCAGGGCCCGCCCAAACCGCCCCCGCTCCCGCCGCAGTCGTCGTCGGCCGAGACAATTTACTGCACGCAGTGCGGCGAACAGAATCTGGAGAACAACTACCGATGCGTGGGATGCGGCGAGTTTCTGCACGAGGTTCCCCCGCCCCCCGGTACCGAATTGTCGGAAGACGTTTCCATGAGAATGCTTCTCCCGGTCGGCCGTTCCGGCTGGGCGATTGCTTCCGGATACCTGGGGCTTTTCTCGGTTCTTGCTGTGCCGGGTCCGTTCGCATTGCTCACCGGCCTGATCGCGGTGAGAGAGATCCGAAGGAAAGACAGACTGCACGGGATGGGCCGCGCAATCTTCGGCATTATCGCCGGCGGGATCGGGACGTTGCTCCTCATTCTTATGATATTCGCTTTCGCTGCAGGCCCCTGACTATAACAGGGTCTGGGCCAGGAAGGAGGCAGGCGAAATGTACTGTCGATACTGCGGAACCCACAACGTCGAAGAAGCCCGGCAATGCGCTCAGTGCGGGAAATCGCTGCACCCAATCCCGGAAAGCCCATATTCCGCGCCACAACAGTCCGGCAAGGCGGTCGCGTCGTTGATCTGCTCGATCGCCGGGCTTTTTATGTGTTTGTTCGTGGGGCAGATCATCGGGCTTGTCCTCGGTTATGGGGCGAAACGGGATATAGAAGCGTCTCAGGGGCGGTTGACGGGGGAAGGCCTTGCGAAAGCCGGGATCATCATCGGCTGGGTGGGCATCGGGATCGACGGGCTCCTGGTCTTGATCTGGCTCATTGCTTTATTGGCTTTTGCCACAATGCCTGCGGCTGGGATGTGAAACATGGGGGCCCGCCCGTTCGGAGGGGGGCTTCGGGCGCGTTGCCCGGCCGGGGGTGGGTTGAGCCGTCGTGTCGGCGGGGCTGCTCAGTCGTCGGTATCGGGTTCGAGCGGGCGCCCGAGCGCCTGGCTGAAGACGCGGAGCATCGTTTCCTCGGGCACGGGATGCCCGGCTCGCAGGCGTCTGGTGATGGCGTTGTGGTAGGCGTTGATCCGCCGGACCCGCCGGCGCTCCTGCTGGACGATGGCCGACTGGATGGCCCGGACCTGGTTGACCACGCCGTCGTACTGTGCCTTTGCCCGGCGGTATTCATCGAGGGCGTCGGACGCGGCGGGCGAGCCGGTCACCGTCGACTCGCGCGAGAACCCGAAGCCGAAGGCGCTGCCCTCGACGGTCGGGGCGGTGACCTCGATGTCGTCGACGTGCTTGGCCATCTCCCGTTCCGCCCGGCGCAACCGCCTCTGGGCGGCCTTCACTTGCGGCTCGTAGGTCTCCCGGAGCTTCTCCCGCTTCTCGTCGGCGATCTTCCCGGCCGCGTCGATGCTCCTCTCGCGCAGCTTCGCGCTTTTCCGGGCAAGGCCGCCGAGCTCTTCCTTCTCCTCCGGGGTGAGCTCGCGCCGTTCGGCGGTCTCCTCGTCGGTCGGGCCGTCGTCTTCCTCGTCCGGCGTGTCCGGTTCGGGCTTCGGGCGGGTCAGGCGGACCGCGGTGATGGTCTCGCCGTCGAACGTCCGCTCGCCGCCCAGGTACTCGATGGTGACGGACTTGAGGGCGCCGACGTGGAGCCGCCCCCCGGTGGTGAGAATCTGCCACTCGTCCTGTCGCCGGACGCCCATCCGGATGTCGGTCCGGTCGATCTCCAGCGGCTCGTCGCCAACGACCAGGGTCAGCGTCTTCACGTCACATTGCAGCTCGCTGCCGTCGCTCAGATAGAGCGTATCGGCCAGGGCGACGACCGGGATCAAACACACAAACGCGATTGCCGCGGCACACAGGTGACGCATATCGGACCCTCCGTCAGTTGTTATCGTTTATAGCGCTGCGCCGGCCCAATGTCAACGAAAAAGAACGGGCGAAGACGGGGCGCAAGGGTTCGCGGGCTGCATAGCGGAATGCGACGACGTGCTTCCTGTGCTCCCGGCCACGCCGATGTCCGGCTCCCGCGCACGGGCTGCCGCGCACCCGCCGGCCCGCGTCGAAGGGCAAGATGACTGGAAATAGCCGGCGGGATTTGTACAATAACGGCTCATCGACGCCCCGGGTGTCGGGGCACCGATCCGAGACCTGACGGAGGAAGCACAGAAATGGCCGAGACTCAGAACATCCCAATCCCCGAGATCAAGCCGATGGCCGACCGCCTTCGACGCCGCTCGATCCTGATGACCACCCGCGCCGGGTCGGGCCACCCGACCTCGTGCATGTCCGTCGCCGAGATCGTCGCCACCCTGTTCGGCCGGATCATGCGGTACGACCCCGGCAACCCGGTGTCGAAGGACAGCGACCAGTTCATCCTCTCCAAGGGCCACGCCGCACCCGTCCTCTACGCCGCCCACGTCGAGGTCGGCACCCTGTCGGAGGACGAGGCGATGACCCTCCGCGAGATCGACAGCCGCATCGAGGGCCACCCCACCCCGCGATACCCCTACGTACAGGTCGCCACCGGATCGCTCGGCCAGGGCCTGTCGGCCGGATGCGGGATGGCGGTCGCGATGAAGAAGGACGGGTCCGACCGCCGCGTGTTCGTCCTGCTCGGCGACGGCGAGGTCGCCGAGGGCGCCGTCTGGGAGGCCGCCGCGTTCGCTCCCTACTACAACCTCACCAACCTCGTCGCCATCGTCGACGTGAACCGGCTCGGCCAGAGCGAGGCGACGATGCTCGGGCACGACTGCCAGGCATACGCCGACCGGTTCGAGGCGTTCGGATGGGAGGCCGTCGTCGTCGACGGGCACGACGTCGAAGCGCTCGACGCGGCCCTGTCGAAAGCCGGCCAGACCGACAAGCCGCTCGCCGTCATCGCAAAGACCTACAAGGGCGAAGGAGTCACCTTCCTCAAGGACAAGGACGGCCACCACGGCAAACCGCTGCCCGAGGACGAGGCGGAGAAGGCGATCGCCGAGCTGAACATCGTCGAGAAGGAGCCGCCCAGGATCGAGACCCGGGAAGACGAGCCCGCCCCCCTGTCCGCCGCAAACGTCGAGCCGCCCGCCTACGAGAAGGGCGAGGTGCTCGCCACCCGTCAGGCCTACGGCCGCGTCCTGGCCAAGCTCGGCCGGGTCTGCCCCGAGATCATCGCGCTCGACGGCGACGTGAAGAACTCGACGTTCGCCACCGACTTCCTCGACGAGCACCCCGACCGGTACATCGAGTGCTTCATCGCCGAGCAGAACATGGTCGGCGTGGCCATGGGCCTCGCCGCACGCGGCCGCGTCCCGTTCGTCTCCTCGTTCGGAGCGTTCCTCATCCGGTCCGCCGACCAGATTCGGATGGCGGGCATCTCCACCAGCAACATCAAGCTCTGCGGCTCGCACGCCGGCGTCTCCATCGGCGCCGACGGCCCGTCCCAGATGGCGCTCGAAGAGCTCGGCCTGATGCGGTCCATCCCCGGCAGCGTCGTCGTCTATCCCGCCGACGCCGTCGCCACCGAACGGCTGGTCGCCACCGTCGCCGAGCACCGCGGGTTCGCGTTCACCCGGACCGCCCGGCCCAAAGTCCCCGTCCTCTACGACAACGACGAGTCGTTCCCGCTCGGCGAACTCAAGGTGCTGGGGCAGACCGACGACGACGTGCTCACCATCGCCGGCGCCGGCGTCACCCTCTACGAAGCGCTCGCCGCCCGGGACCAGCTCGCCGACGAGGGCGTCAACGTCCGCGTCGTCGACCTCTACTCGGTCAAACCGCTGCCCGCCGCCGCACTCGCCGAGAACGCCCGAGCCACGGGCGGGACCCTGCTCGTGGTCGAGGACCACTACCCGGCCGGCGGGCTGGGCGAGGCCTGCGCCGCCGCACTCGCACCCGAGGGCGTCCGCGTTCACTCGCTCGCCGTGAACAAGCTGCCCCGGTCCGGCCCCGGCGACGACCTGCTCGCCTACTGCGGGATCGACCGAGCCGCCATCTGCGAAAAAGTGCGCGAACTCGCCGGCTAGCCGACCGGGCCACAGCCGGACAGCGCCCGGCGCGGGCGGGCGGTTCAGGGGCCGGCAATCCTTGCGCGTCCGCCATCCGCCCGATATATTGAACCCATCGACGCCCCGGGTTCGGAGGGATGGCCGAGTGGTCGAAGGCGACGGTTTTGAAAACCGTTGTGGGTGTCAAAGCCCACCGGGGGTTCGAATCCCTCTCCCTCCGCCACACCCCCAACCGCCCGCACAGCCGTCAACCGCAGCCCGGGCGGCGAACGCACTTGTTCTGAAGGGG
>PUPC01000016.1 GCA_003553185.1 Planctomycetota bacterium
ATGGTCGTCGCCGGGACCACCGTGCTCAGCGAGGCGCTCTCTTCTCAACCGGACGCGACAAGAAACCTCTTCCTCGCCGCCGCCGGGCTGGGCGCCGAGCTGGGGTACCTCCTCCCCTACAGCCGCATGCACGAGATGGAGGCCGACCGGCTGGGGATCATCTTCATGGCGATGGCCGGATACGACCCGCACGAGGCCCCGCTGTTCTGGGAGCGGATGCAGGAAAAACTCGACCAGGCGGAAACGCCGGAATTCCTGAGCACCCACCCGTCGAGCCGGGCCCGGATAGAAAACCTCAGGCACCTCGCCGAGACCGAGGCGATGCGATACTACCGGCCGAAAGACTGATTGGCGGCGGGCTGTTGAATCCCGGCGTTACTCCTCTTCTGTTTCGGCCTCCGGCTCGTCCCAGATGTTGCCCCATCCGTGCGGGCCTGTGAAAAACACCCAGATTTTGTGGTTGAAGGACCGCCCGAGCGCCGTGTCGACATGCGCCGTCTGGGCGCCGGTCTCTGTATCGATGGCGTTGACCAGCAGCTTGGCCCGACCTCGGTTATACACCACCTTGAACAGGGCGAGTTCGGGTAATACAAACGTCTCGGCCGCCGGCACGGGGATCGGGATTTCCGGGATGCCGATCAGAAATTCTCTCTGGGTGGTCGAAAGGGCGCCGCTTGATATCTCGAGGGTCATATCGGATGCGCCCGCCTCGGTTACGATCCGCGCCCCGGCGTCGAGCAGCGCTTTGCGGAACCTGGCGACGACATACGGCTTATCGTAGGCATCGAGAAGCGAAGCGTCGATGTGAACGTTTCGGCCCTCGGCGAATTCGAGCGGCATCGAGGTGATCGCCCGGTCGGCCGAACTCGATATCAGCGCTTGTTCTGTCGCGGTCCGGGCCGGATGAGTTTCCCGAAAGCGGCCGCAACCGGTCAGCGAACAGGTCAAACCAATCATCAATCCCAACCCCCAAAACCATTTCTTCACCACAGAATGGCCCTCCTATAGTTACCGGTAAGCTGTGCGCTTCGTCCGCTTGGAAGTCAAACTGACCTCTGACGCAAACGAACGAAGCCCCAAACGCCATCGGCCCGTAAGAATAGTGTTTCAGAGGGCAGGGTGCAACCGGAAACCAGAATCGCCGGTGTTCTGCGATCGTCGGACAAGGGATTGCGCCGTGCCAGCCGACCCATTCACAGGCAGGGCCATCTCGGCGCGGTCGGTTTATTATCCATTTCAACTTGACGACACGCCCGCGGCTGTAATAATGGCTGGGGCGGGCACCGGGCCCGCAGGCAAACGCCGAACGGATGATAGACAGAGGTAAGATCGATGAAGACAGTGAAGCTGGTGGTCGTGCTGGTGCTCAGCATCCTGCTGATAATGGTCGTCGTGCGGAACACGGAACAGGTTGAGACGGATTTGCTGTTGTTCAGAACGGAACTGCCGGTCATCGTCCTGTTGTTTGTGACGACGGCGGGCGGGTTCGCACTGGGCTTGCTGGTGTCGTTTCTCGTCCGGAAGAAGGACAGGGCGAAGGAAGAGTTGTGAGCTGAGGAACGACCGGCCTTCCATCTTTTCCTGTATTGTCGGCGGCGAACGGAAGACCCGACCTCAGGGGGGGGGCATCTCGCCGCCGCCCTCGTCGGCGTCCGCCCGTAGTCGCCGGACGGTCTCGGGGGGGATGTCGATGGGGAGCGGACGGGCGGCGGAGCCCGGATAGACGCTGACGTGGGGGAAGGGGATTTCGATGCCTTCCCGGTCGAACCGCGCCTTAATGTTCATGAGCAGTTCGCTCTTCAGCTTGAGGAAGTCCGCCTGGACCGCCCACACCACGAGCAGCAGGTTGACCGAGGACGAGGCGAACTCCCAGCAGAAACAGAGCGGCTCGGGGTCTTCCAGGGCGAGCGGGTGCTGATGGGCCTCGTCGAGCAGCACCTCGCGCACGCGCGCGACATCTTCTTTATAGGCGACGCCCAGCATCAGGTCGACCCGGCGGACGGGGAACCGGCTGACGTTGATGACCCGTTCCTTGATGAACGTCTCGTTCGGGATGCGGACGAAGCGGTTGTCGAACATCCGCAGCTTGACCGAGATCAGGTCGATGGAGAGCACCATCCCCAGTGTGTCGCCGATCTGGATCATGTTGCCGACCTTGAACGGTTTCTCGATGGAGAGGAACAGGCCGCTGATCACGTTGGAGAGACTGGTCTGGGCGGCGAAACCGATTGCGATGCCGGCGATCCCGGCGGTGGCGAGGATCGCGGTCAACCGGACGCCCAACTGGGCGAGCACGGTGAGCACGATGATGACCCAGCCGCCATAAAAGATGATCTTGCGGATGAGAGAGGCCCGCTCGGGCGACCAATGCCGAGCCGTCGCCTGCTCGGCCATTCGGCTCAACAGGCGGATGACCGCCCAGCCGACCACCACGATGACGACCGCAAATAGAATAAGGACCAGTTTCTCGGTGGTCAGCAGTGTACGGATTGCCCCGCCGTTCTCATCGGCGGCCGCGAGGAGCGGGAGTGCGAAATCAGCGGTCAGGCGAGACAGCATCACGTTACCTCATCACGAAACCGGCCCCGGGGACCGAGTGGACCAGGCCGATCGCCCGGGAAGCAAGGCCTGGCTTGGGTTTTGTCCGGGGGGGCGAGATCAGCTCGGCCTCGGCGGCCTCGGGCGGCGGCCCTTTGCCCGGCTCCAGCTTCTGCGGGTCACCCTCCTTCGAATGGATCAGCTTCAGTTGGCTGGTCCACAACTCTTCGCCCGTCTGGTATATCCCCAGGTGCTCCGTCCCGACACATATCTTCTCGAGCGGGAGCTGTTCATCTGCATTGTTGATGATTTGCACCGGAGTCACAGTGACGTGAATCTCGTGCGGTATCTCCTCGACGGTCCGGCGGGCCGTGGTCTGGACCCAGTAGCAGAGCTCGCCCTCGAACAGCGAACCGAACCACGTGTTGGAGAGGCGGATGGTCGGTATGTCGATCAGCGTGGTCGCCTCGGGCTGAGTGGCCAGCTCGGCGCGAATCCATACGGGGATACGGACGTAAATGCGGGCGCTGCCCCGCGAGAGCAGGGCGACGGCTTGCGCGGGGCGGACGACCACCGCCCGATCGGGCAGGATCGGCCGGAGCCGAAACGGCGCTCCGTCGCTGTCGCCGGCCCAGCGCGACCACTCGACGCCCGCCGGCGGTTCGCTCTTTCTGTCGGCGACGATCAGGCCGTTCTCGCCAGCGCCCGTCTCGTGCAGGCCGCGATCGTCTGCGACTCGCCATTCGGACTCCGTCCGGCGAACCCATATCCCGAGCGGGCCGATCCGCCAGTGGACGCATTCGCCCGGCTCGATTGTCGTGTCAGTCCAGAGTTCCGTCGGCTGCTGGTCCATCCGCTTTCTCCCTTACCGGACAGAACTATACCCAACC
>PUPC01000092.1 GCA_003553185.1 Planctomycetota bacterium
ACGGTGTCCGGCCCAGGTAGCGGACCATCGTGTCCCCGATGTCCTGCTCAACCGGGTTCACGAGTGGGGCTACGTCGTACACGTGGAGGGCCAGAGACGAGTCGAACGTTTCATCGGTCGGTTCGGCGGGTGCGACCTCGTCCAGCGGATCATACGGAGCGGGATCGGGTGTGGGGACGACGGGATAGTCGCGATCCTCCTGCTGGGCGATACCGGGCTCGGTCGGAGCCGGCCTCGCTTCGTCGCGCCCCCTTCCCCGCGACAGAACGAACAGGAGGGCGGTCCCGGCCACGGAAGCGCCCAGCAGTAACAAAAAGACAACGATCAGTTTTTTGGAGTTCATCCCGTGCCCTCTCAATGTAAAGCTCCGCCGCGGGCCCGTCCGCTCACAATCGAACGCTCGAACGTGCCATATACAACTATTATACGACAGAGCCGGCGGATGGTTCAGAGAAATCCGGCGAGATTGCTCGGAAACTGGTCCATCGAGCCAAAACCGCCTGCCTTGGTTCCGGATCGGCATCGATGCGAGTACAACCGGAGCTTGCCGGTGCGGTCAGCGGTCGGTGGCCGCTTCTTCCAGGAGGTCGGCCACCTCCCGGTGCCCGTGCTCGCGCGCCACGTCGGCGGGCGTGTGGTCGTCTGCGCACCGGGCGCTTGGGTCGGCTCCCGCTTCGAGCAGCACTTCCGCCACCGCCAGTTCGCCAGCGCGTGCGGCCAGGTGGAGGAGCGTCCGGCGTTCCTCGTCGCGGACCGTCACATCCGCGCCGGCGGCGATGAGGTGGCGGGCGATCTCGGCGTCACCGCGCCCGACGGCCAGTTGCAATGGGGTGCCGTGCTCCTCGGTACGGTTGACATCGGCTCCGTGTTCGATGAGCGCCCGGACGAAGTCCACGTGGCGCATCTGCATCGCGATGCGCAGCGGCGTCCAGTCGCGCCGGTTGGCGGCATCGACCTCGGCCCCGTGCTCGACGAGCAGCCGGGCGACGTCGGTGTAGCCGCGTCGGGCGGCCAGGTGCAGCGGCGCATTGCCGTCGGCCTCTTTCTGAGCGTTGGGGTCTCCGCCTGTTTTCAGCAGAAGTTGGGCCGTGTCGGTGTCGTTCTCTGCGGCGGCGAGATGCAGGGGCGTGGAGCCGTCATCGTCCGCCGCATCCGCCCCGGACCCGGCCGCGATGAGCGCGCCGACCAGTTCCGTCCGACCGGCCTTCGTCGGATGGAAGAGCGGCGTTCGGCCGCGGGCGTCCCGGGCGTCCGGGTCGGCGCCGGCTTCGATCAGCTTTCTCACCGCCTCGGCGGAATCCGCCTGCGCCGCCAGGTGGAGCGGCGTCGCGCCCTCGGCGGCGACATGCCCGAGCACCCACCGCACACGCTCGGGTCCTTCCTCCCACACCTCCGGCTGGACATATTCGGCGGCGGCCTCCATGTCGTATTGATCGCCCGCGTCGACTTCGAGCCCCTGATCGAGGAGGAAGTGAACCATCTCTTCGTGCCCGCCGTGGGCCGCGGCGTGCAGCAATGTCCCCCGCATGAAGCCCTGGTAAAGGTGACTGGAGATGGTGACGGGCACGCCGAGCCGGACCAGGCGTTCGGCGGACTCGACCCGGCCCATCCGGACGGCGGCCCGGAGGGCGTCCTCACGGTCGGCGCGTTCGGCGTAGGGGAAAACCGTTTCGACGATTTCGGGGTGCCCGCCCTCTGCCGCAGCTTCCAGCAGGCCGGGGGTGTCGAGGTCGCCACCGGCCTCGATAATCAGGTCGAACGCTTCGGGGGTACCGCTGCGTGCGGCGGCGTGAACGGGAGTGAGGCCGTCTGCTTTGCGTCTGGCATCGAGATGCGCCCCGTGCCCGATGAGCGTACGCATCGCCTCCAGATGCGCCCTCTGTGCCGCGTGATAAAGTGGCGTGGAATGGCCGATATCGCGGGCATATATCAGCCGCGAGTTCGCTCGGAGCAGGCGGCGGACTTCCCGGTCGTCGCCCTCCCGGGCCGCCTTGATGATGGCGTGTGCCGATTCCGTCTCGGCCACCCAGTGGTCGTCGCCGAAGATATCGATCCCGGCAAAACCGAGGACGAAATCGGCGATCTGGGCCGGGTTGACACCGGCCCGGATGGACACGTAGCCCACCGTGGCATCGATGCCCACCCACCATGCGTCGGCACGTTCGGTGCCGGGCGGGATGGTCCGCAGATAGTCCGTGCGGTACATGGCTGAGTCCGGCCAGAGCAGGCCGGCGGCCTTGAACCGCCAGACGCCTCGAAACGGCGCCTGTTCGCTGGGGGGCTGAGATGCCGCCCTGACCAGCCGCTGGAGGTCCGGGGACCGCCCGTCGGCGTCGATCCATATCACCGGGGGCAGGAACAAAGAGCCGGCGGTCTGGTCCCAGGCCGGCGAGCCGGCGCCAGCCGGGCCGTCCCAGCCATACATTCGGAGCCGAGGAGCGGCCCCGTAGCCGACAGGTGGAAGATGGGGCAGATGCGCCCGGAGGTGCAGACCCGCCCCGTAGCCGGCGCTCAACCGGATGCAGTCGGCGGCGTCGCGGGCGCGATCGCCAATGTACTCGCCAACGGTGCGAGGGGCAGCACAACCGACGGCGAGAAAAAGGGCGAGCAGGCAGAGAAAGCCCATCGGGGCCCGGGAGGCGTTCGAGTTCATACACGTGCTCCTGCGCGGGGACGGAATCTGGATACAGCGGCCCACACCACGCCCTGAGGGCTCGCCTGCAACGGAAAACGGCATCCGAAGAGGTGAGCACCGGGCCTGGAACGAAATGATAACCCCGTTCGCCCCATCGTGCAAGGCTCCGGCCCGCCGCATGGGGCTGTGCCGCGGGTTGGGGCACTCCCCCGGGGCGCGTCTCGCTGCCCCGCCGTTTGACTCGGGCCATGCCTGTCGTATAATTGAATCCAGTGGCCGGATGGCCACGACAAAAATGAAAGAACGCCGACGAATAGATCTCAGGCCCCGTAAGGAGCGGGTCATACTGCTCGGGTTGATCACACCGGACGAGGTGTATGACCGCGACGACCCTCTGGGCGAGTTGGAGCAATTGGCCGCTACGGCGGGCGGGGATGTCGTCGGCAAGGTCACCCAACGTGCTGCTCACTTCAACGCATCGACGTACATCGGCTCGGGCAAGGCCAAGGAGGTCCGCTCTCTCGCCGCCCAGACCGACGCCGATACCGTCATCTGCGACCACGACCTCTCGCCCTCACAGGTCCGCACACTCGAGCAGCTTCTCGACGTGAAGGTGGTCGATCGGAGCGAGCTCATACTCGATATCTTCGCCATCCACGCCCGGACCCGGCAGGCGAAACTCCAGGTCGAGTTGGCCCAGCTCGAGTATATGATGCCCCGGCTGGTGGGGATGTGGAGCCATTTCGAGCGGCCGGAGGGTGCCATCGGGACGCGCGGCCCCGGCGAACAGCAGCTCGAGACCGACCGCCGGCTGGTCCGCCGCCGGCGAGACAAGCTCAAGCACCAGCTCGAGGTCATCCAGAAGCGCAAGGAACAGCAGGTCGCATCGCGTCAGAGCTATACCATCTCGCTGGTCGGATACACCAACGCCGGGAAGTCAACCCTGCTCAACGCGCTGACCGGGGCCGACGTCACGGTGGCCGACCAGCTCTTCGCGACCCTCGATACCAAGTCGGTCCGCTGGGAGGTCCGGAAGAACCAGTACGCGGTGCTCAGCGATACCGTCGGCTTCATTCGGCGGCTGCCGCACCACCTCATCGCATCGTTTCATGCCACCCTCGAGGAGGCGACCCAGGCCGACCTGCTTCTGCACGTGGCCGACGCCGGCCACCCGCACGTCGAGGAGCAGATCGAGAGCGTCCACGGCGTGCTCGACGAGCTGGACTGTGCCGATCGGCCGCGGCTGATGCTGCTCAACAAGGCGGATACCGTGGACGATCCCGCCCGTATGACCCTGCTCCAGAACTTATACCCCCAGTCCGTGGTCATCTCCGCCGCCACCGGCGATGGGCTGGATGAACTGAGCGATCGAGTCGCCGAGCACATGTCCAGCCGGTTCACCGAGGTGCAGGTAACCGCGCCGGTCAGCCAGGGCAAGCTGATCTCCTTCCTGCACGGGAACGCCAGCGTGACCGATCAGGCGGTAAATGACGGGATGATCGAGATCAAAGCCGTCATAGACCGACGGCTGATCGGCCCTCTCAAGCGGCTGGCCGGGCCGGCCCGTGTACGCGGATGATATTCCGCCCGCCGTGTTCCTTGTCCCGATCGGGCCGGTTTATGGTCGACGGGCGAGATACCCCCTTTCGACCGCCCTGCCAACGGTTTATGTCCGTTTCCGAGGTGCGGCGTGTTTCCCGGCTTTTTTGGCGGTTGAACTTGCGTTGCGAGCTTCCGGTTACGTATAATTAGTTAGAATGCAGGAAAGCGCCCGCTCCTCCGGTCCAACGAGAGGGCTCTGCACGGAGCGGTCGCAATCATGTGATGGTTTTAACCTGCTGACAGTGGAGGACTTAGTTAAATGCCTGTTTTTACCTACCAAGCTCTGGACAGTCAGGGCAAAGAGGTCCGCAACGAGATCGAGGCGGAGAGCAGCGATGACGCGCTGAATAAACTCCGGTCGATGGACCTCTTTCCCACCAGCGTCAAGGAGAAGGCGGCAAAACGTGCGGCGTCGAAGCCGGGCGCCAAGAAATCGGCGTCTGGCCGCAAGAAGACGATGGCGATCGGCAAGGTGAAACGGTCGGACCTGGCCGGTTTCACCCGCCAGCTTTCCACGCTCATCAACGCCGGGCTGCCCATCGTTCGAAGCATGAAGATCCTGTGCGACCAGTTGAAGCCGGGGGTACTCCAGAACGCCCTGTTCGACGTGGCCGACGATGTCGAGGGCGGCTCGGCGCTGTCCGAGGCGCTGTCCAAGCACCCGAAGGTGTTCAACAAACTCTACGTGAACATGGTCAAGGCGGGCGAGGCCGGCGGTATTCTTGACCAGATTCTCGAACGTCTGGCTACATTCATGGAAAAGGCCGAACGGCTGAAGAAGCGGGTCGTTTCGGCGATGATCTACCCGGCGGTCGTCCTTACTGTTGCGGGCGGTATTCTTGCCTTGATCATGATACTGGTCGTGCCCAATTTCCAGAAGATGTTTGAAGACATGGGCATGGACCTCCCAGCCCCTACCCGGCTGCTGCTCAGTATTGGTGAATTTACCGCGAACAGATGGTACGCCATCCTGGCGATACCCATCGGGATTATCATTGTATACAAGCTCATAGGAGCGACGAAGGCGGGCCGATACGGGCTCGACTTCGTCAAGCTGAAGCTGCCCGTTTTCGGGATTATTTCCACCAAGTCATCCCTGTCGAGCTTCACCCGGACACTGGGCACTCTGATCACTTCCGGCGTCCCCATCCTCGAGGCCCTGAACATCGTTCGGGACGCCACCGGGAACGCCGTGGTATCGAACGCCATCGGCAAGGTGCACGACAGCATTCGCGAGGGCGAGAGCATGGCGGCCCCCCTCGCCGCCAGCAAGGTGTGTGACCCGTTGGTCACCAACATGATCGACGTGGGCGAAGAGACCGGTGAACTCGACAAGATGCTGCTCAAGGTGGCGGACCAGTATGACGATGACGTGGACAACCTGGTGGGCGGCATGATGAGTATGCTCGAGCCGATACTCATCGTCGGAATGGGCTGTGCCGTGGCCTTCATCGTCATCTCCCTGTTCCTGCCTATGATTACCCTGATGACCGAGATGGGCGAGCAATAATGACAAAAAGACGTGCCCGAAAAAAGGAGAGACCGATGCCGGCTCGGATGAAAACTAAACGGCGTACCGCGTTCACCCTGGTAGAACTGCTCGTGGTTATGGCGGTGATCGCCATACTGATGAGCTTGCTGGTTCCCACGTTGAGCGCGGTGAGAAAACAAGTCAACATAGCCAAAGGCGAGTCCCTGATCCAGGGGGTCTCCACCGCCCTGGACGAGTATAACCAGATGTACGGCACCTATCCGCCGAACAAATCGACCAACGTCCATGCACAACTCGACCTGACCGCCGAATGCCTGGTCTATTATCTCAGCGGCGCGTCCATCTCGTATGATCCGGGCAATGTGCCGACGGGCTACCGCTGGACGCATTCGGTTTTTCAGGACACCTCGCAGGATGGTTCCGGACGGAGGTCCGCTCCCATCTTTTACGAGTTCCACCACAGCGACCTGATGGACGGAGACGGCGACAATATCCCCGAGCTGAAAGGCCCGTTCGGGAAGCGGGTCTTTTATAATCCCGTGGGCACCTCGGACGGCCCAACCAACCAGTTTGGCCAACCGAGATATCGCCTGGACTCTTTTGATCTGTTCTTTGCCGGCCCCGATGGTGAGTACGACACTTCCGAGGACATCACCGTTTACGGGGGCACCACCACAGGGCGGTACGATGGGGAGGACCTGGAATGAGTGCATTTTCGGAACGACCATACGCTGCAGCGGCCAGTGGTTTTACCATGATCGAGCTGTTGATGGCGATGACAATTATGGCCGTTCTGGGCATCTTCGCCGCTCTGATGATTCCCAACATCCAGGACAGGGCTCAACGGGCCCAGACCGAGGCCACAATGCACTTGTATCAGGTAGCCCTCGATGAATACCGCCGGGACTTCGGAGATTATCCGGACGGCGACATCGAGACGGTTCAAAACATCCTCACCCAGCGGCAGATGGGCGGGTGGAGCCGAGCGGGCGAGCATTGGTTCGACGGCCGTTCGGACCTCGACGACGCTTGGGGCCGACCGTTCTCTTACCGGGTATGGTACGAGTACGAAGTGCCCGAAACCGGATACGATATCGGCCCGGGCGTCGAGAGAACGCCCGGCATGAACGATTTCTACAACCCGCGATCGTTCCAGATGTACTCGACCGGCCCCAACATGCGTACATGGCCCAGCCGGATTCAAGACGGAGGCCATCCACGCCTGCCGGGCACCCAGCCGAACGACATCCGTAACTGGGAGCACGAAGAGTTCTACACCCCGGCCGATTACGAGGGAATCGTCTTCGAATAAAGGGCAAGTCCGATGAGAAGCAGGCGCGTACAATCGAGAGCCGGCGTGACCATGCTCGAGCTCCTGATCACCATCTTTGTCCTGCTGATCGGGATGGTCGGGATCATGGGGCTGTTCCCCGTCGGCGTTCGACTGAGCAGGCAGAGCAGCGTGGACATCGTCGGGGCGATGACCGCCCAGATCGGGCTGGCCGCCGTTCGCGTCGAGCACAACCTGCTTGACCATCTTGAAAACGACGTTCTGGGCTGGGATGGGGATGAGGAAAGGGCAAAAGGGGTGGACGGCATTATCGGAAACGTGGCAAAAACGGCCGCGGACCCGGCGGGCGGACTTGCGGATTTCCGGATTGAGGCGAATTTGAGCACGGCAGACTATAGAGATAATGACGAAATCGAAGCGGGGGACGGCTCCGATGAAAATCGGGCGCTTATGCTGATGACAAGCGGACGAGCCCAGTGGAAAGTTTATCGCCTGAGCCGGGCTGCCGGCGCGTATGAATGCCAAGTCGCTGACTTTCCGGCCGATGGTGTGGAGCCGGGTGACCAGTTCCGCCTCATTGGAGCCCGATGCAACAATCATGTGTGGGCAACGGTCCCCGCCGGCTTCTTCGACAACCCGCCCCATGAATTGGGCACAGGGGCCGCCCAGGGTTACGGATACCTGGCAATTGTCAGCCAGGCATATGGGCTGTCCAACGCCTATCGGATCGATGTCCTCGTCTATCAGAACTACGACAGTACACTCCCGCCCGAGGCCAATCGTCCGGCAGTCGGCTGTTATACCACGATTATTTCGGGGGATATGCTGCGATGAGACGCGTTCGCTTATCACTGCCGGGTGCCATCTTCCGGAACCGTCGAAGGGCGTTCACATTCCTCGAGCTGATCCTCGCCGTGGCCCTCAGCGTGGTTCTCATCCGGGGGATGTACACCATATTCAGCGCAGCCACCAGCTTGACCCAGATGTCTGAGGAACGGATGGTGGGGCTGCTTGAGGTCTCGGCTGCATTCGACTATCTCTCGGCCGATTTCGCCCGTATCCCGTCCGCAGGCAAAATGAATCTCAATACATCCGGGGGGCAGCTACAATTCAACATACTGGGCCGAAACGACGAGGGAGAAATCGCCCCAGTCACATATCAGCTCAATGGGGATTCTCTCATTAGAGAACACGACGGCGATAGCATGGTCGTGGCCCACAACGTGCTCGATTTTGAGGCGGAGCCGATGAATCTCACAGGACCCGTCCGGGCCGTCAGTATAGTGCTCAAGTTTGGCAGGATGACCCAGCACGGGGGGCTGGGCGAGCAAAATTACAGGCTAGCTTTCCCGGTGATGTCCAACTAGACGCCCGCGTCCGCGCATCGCTCCGCGGATCGCCCGCCGGACCAATCACCAAACAACGCATATTTTCGCTTTCCGAAAGACGCCGGCGCCGGTATAATCGGGAAAACACTTGCTGGGAGAAGATGCGTTATGACGGACGAAGAACGAGAAGAACGACACGACCAGAATGGGCAGGCCCCGGCCGATGAGCCAGAGGCAGAGGCGTGTGATACGCCGACCGGCCGCACCATGGTCCAGTCCGATCGGTATTGCCTGACCTGCAAAAAGGCCACTCCCTTCACCTTCACCTACGCCGAGGGCTATCTGATCCGGGCGAAATGCGAAGAGTGCGGGACCGTCGAGCGGGACCGGAAGCTGCTGGCGAAGGTGTTCGCCGAGGACCTCATCGACCGGGCGTTCGACGCGATGAAACGCCAGACAAAGCGGACGGTCCACGACCCGATCCACTCGGTCGGCGGACTTCCGAAAAAGGTGGTCCAGAAATCCGTCCGCGAACTGCAGCGGATGCTCAACATCTTCAAGGAATAGGCCCGACGCATCCAATGCCGGCCCCGGCAGCACAGCCCGAACGCTATTCGGCGAGCTCCCTCACCGCCGAGGCGATCCGCGCCGGGCTCACCAGGAACTCCCGCTCAAGAGACTGGGCACACGGGGGGACCGCGTTCGGCGCCGCCAGGCGCATCACCGGAGCATCCAGGTAGTCGAATCCTTTCTCGACGACCTGCGACACGACCTCCCCGGTAAAGCTGCCCTGCAGGACCGCCTGGCAGACGACCAGGCAGCGGCCGGTCTTCCTCACCGAGTTCAGGATCGTCTCGATGTCCAGCGGCCAGAGCGTCCTCGGATCGACGACCTCGACGGAGAACCCCTCCGATTCGAGTGACTCGGCGGCCTGCAGGGCATGCACCACAGGCCAGCCCCAGGCCACCACGGTCACGTCGCGGCCCGCCCGCTTGACAGCGGCACGACCCAGCGGAACGACGTAGTCCTCCTCCGGAACCGCCGCCTCCTCGTTGTACAGCTGCTGGTGCTCGAAGAACACCACCGGATTCGGGTCGCGAATGGCCGACTTGAGCAGGCCCTTGGCGTCGTATGCGTCGGACGGGATGACGACCTTCAGCCCCGGCATATGAGTGCAGATGGCCTCCAGGCACTGCGAGTGCTGGCCCGCGTAGCCGCGGCCGCCGCCGTGCGGCGTTCGGATGACAATGGGGACGCTCTTCTGCCCGCCGGACATATAGCTCCATTTCGCCGCCTGGTTGCCCGTCTGGTCCATCGTCATCAGGATGAAATCATCGTACATGATCTCGCACACGGGGCGGAGCCCGGTCATCCCCATGCCCACAGCGGCCCCCACGATGGCAGACTCCGAGATGGGGGCGTTGAACACCCGCTCGCGGCCGAACAGGTCGAGCAGCCCTTGGGTGACCGCGAACGCCCCGCCGTACTCGGCGATGTCTTCGCCGTACAGCAACACCCGCCCGTCGCGCAGCATCTCCTCGATGAGCGCCTCGCGGAGCGCCAGCCGGTAGCTGAGCAGTCCGCCTTCGTCCCGCTCGAACCGGGGCACCTCGTCCACCGGAGCCGGGCCGGCCCACTGCTCCGGCACCTCGCCATCCTCTCTCTCGCGATACATGTGGAGCAGCAGCGTGTCGGGCGCCGGCTCCTTCGCCTCCGCCGCCTTCCGGGCCATCTCCGCGTTGCGCTGCCACACACTCTCGCGCAGTGCGTCGATCTCCGCATCGGTAATCCGCCCGCCCTGGTCGTCCGGGAACTCGACCTCGAGCAACTGGCAGGGGAAAGACCGAAGCGGGTCTCGCTTCATCCACGCCTCGACCTCCTTGCGATCTCGGTAAGACTGAGGATCGCTCAGCGAGTGGCCTTTATACCGGTAGGTGATATACTCCAGCAGGACGGGACCGTCGCCTGCCCGGCAGCGCTCGGCGGCCCGCGCGGTCGCGTCACGGACGGCCAGCACGTTCATGCCGTCCACCACCTCGGCGTGCATCCCGTTCGCCTGGTAGGCCGCGCCACGGCGAGCGAGGCAATCCAAGCCCGTGGTCTCGCCCAGAGGTTGGCCGGACATCGCGTAGTGGTTGTTGACGATGGCGAAAATGACCGGCACACCGAACCGGCGCTGCATCAGGCCGTTCCGGAACTGGCCCATGGTGGCCATCGTCATCGATTCGTGCGAGATGCCGTTCTGGTAGGCCCCGTCGCCCGCCAGACAGAGGACCACCTCGCCCGACTCGCGGTACCGGGCCGAGATGCCCGCCCCGGCCGCGATCCCCATGTGCCCGCCGACGATCGCGTTCGCACCAAGGTGTCCGCTCTCGAAATCGGCGATGTGCATGCTGCCGCCCACCCCGCGGCAATAGCCGTCCTCCCGGCCGAAAAGCTCGGCGATCATTCGGTACAGGTGAAGGCGAACTGCCGCCTCCTCCAGCTCAGCCCGGTCGCCGCCTGGCCCGACGCCGAGATACTCGGCCATCGCCGCGTAACGCTCCAACCGATCTGTGATCTCCTCTTCGCTCATCGATCGGACCGCCCGATACCCCTTCGCCAGGGCCTCGCCGTGCCCGCGGTGCGAACTGGTGATCCCGTCCGTTGCCGCGATGGCGTTGACCGAGCCGACCGCAGTCGCCTCCTGGCCGACAGAAATATGGGTGGGGCCGATATAATCGAAATCGGGAAGCGGGCCGTAGGCGCCCGCCCGGACCTCGGCGATCATCTCCTCGAACACCCGGACCATGAGCATCTGCTCCAGGAGACCCAGCGCCTCACAGCGAGTCAGCACACCCGCCTCGACCTCATCGGCCAGTCCCTTCTGATACTGAAACGCATCGACGGCGGGAAGCTCAATCGCCGTGGGAGTTACGCGGTAAACGGCATCAATTTCCTTGACCAAATGCCTCTCCTTATCGCTGAACCCGAACCAGCGAGCACTCTACCAACCAGAACGTGGAGCGTCAACTCACGCAACGCCCGGCGGTTGGGCCGAGATTGGGCGGCGAGATCGCCCCGCCACTCATCGCCGAAGCGCGGGGCGGCACAAAGCCGGGATGTGCGTCTATTCTTCGGACACGGAATGGTGCCCCGTCTCGGCTCGTAAATCGAGGGTGAGCATCGTCGGCTCACTCCACCGGGAACCGGGCGCCTCGGGACAGTTGTTTTTCCATGAACAGGTAGATCAGGTTGAACCTGCCGGACCATCCGTGGACCTTGGTGGCCGAGCGGTTGAACATGCCGTCTAGATAGGCCAGATTGCAGCGATATTCCGGTGCTTTCGGCTCGTAGCGTGCCGAGTAATAGAACATTGCATCCCGGAAGAACTGGCGGGCCGCATCCAGGTATTTCTGCTCGCCGGTCTGCATGTAGAGGTAAGCCGTGGGGTTCCCCCAGAAGAAATTCCAGGGCGGGTTGCGGTATTCCAACGTGCCGTTTTTCCAGGCCTCGCGGGTCCACCGGTAGGGCGTCGCTGTGAAGAGGTAATCGCCGTCCTCGGTTTCCGTGCCGAACTTGACGAACCGGTTGAGGAGCGCTTCGTCGACCATGTAGCGAAGGGTTTCGAGGACTTTCTCGTCGTTGGTGTAATGGTGGAGGCGGCAGATGGGCGAGAAGCTGTAGCCGTACATGAGAGGCGACATCCTCTCTGCCTCCTCGATCCGGCGATGTTCGTACATGTCCTGGAAGGTCGATCGGAACATGCCCAGCGCCCAATCGAGGTACTTCTGGTCGCCGGTCACCTCATAGGCGCCGAGGAAGTTCTCGATGCTCCACCCGTACATCCGCAGTTCGGCCCGTGGATTCCCGTGCGTTCGGGTGCCCTCGATCAGCGAGCTGTAGAACCCCCGCAGGCCCTCGGCGCTCTGGACTGCCACCAGCCGGGCCATGGGGTCGCCGGTCAGCAGATACCAATAGCCGATGCCCCGGTTCCAGGAATGGCTTGGCCTGGGCCTTTGGTGGCCCCCCGGTGTGCGGTGATTGTCGTTCTCGTAGTAGGTGAGATAGTTCGACCAGCGAGCATGCGGGCTGGTCCGCCCGCATTGGCCGGAATGGTTCTGGGCGATATCCTTGCGATGCCAGGCCATCGCGTCGGCGGCCGTGAAAAACTCGGGCTTCCCGGTGCGCAAGAAGTGCAGCACCATATTCATCGTCCAGTCGTAATGCAGGTTCGACCATCCCTTTGCCCAGGGCAGGTCGCCGTAGTCGTTCCAGCCGGGCACGAACTGGTTGAGCACACTGCCGGGGGAACCGCCCCGACGGACGGCTCGCTCGGGATTGACCATACTCCTCATCAGGATTTCGTAGCGATCGAGCGCCTCGCGCTGCGATTCGGGATAGCCCTGCGCATAGTCGCGCTCCTCGGCCAGCATGCCGAACGCTCCGCAGTCGGCGTACCAGGCGGCCGGGGCCCGGGCTACGAGGCGCGGGGCCAGGAATGCAGCCAGTTCCTTCTCCGCATCCGGCGAGGCACTGAGCAGAATCTCGTGGCTGCGCTGCCTGCCCGCACCGAGCAGGAACCCGTCGAACTCATCCACGTCCGGCCAGAGCTCCAGAGAGACCCGATCGGGGGCCGCTGTGATGCCCTTTGGCCCGTACTCCCAGAAGCGTCGCACGGCCACGCCCAGCGCTGCCTGATCGTCCCCCAGCAGGCAAGACCCGATGGCCCGTTCGCCACGGGCTTTCTCCTCGCCGCCGATGGTGACCGTGTACGAGAGGTCCCGCTCACGTCTGCTCTCGGTCAGCGGGGTCACGCCCAGGAGTTGGAGCAGGCGGGCGCCCTCTCCCACCGTCCCCTCGGTGCCGGCCAGTTTGACCGGGGTGTCATCGGCTATTCTCGGCGCCTCGAAGTCCATACGGAGGTGCTGGAAATAGGCGGAACGCGTGCCGTCGTGAGGGCCGAGGTGGGTGACGGCCGGCACGACGTACACATAGGGCCTGCCTGCGTAGGCGTAGATGCGGGTTCGATACTTGAAGAAGTCGCCGGAGGGATCGTCGTAGGGCTGCCCATGACGGTCTTGGCCCACCTCGACGAATGGCGCCCCGTCCTCGGCCGAGAAAGTGCCCTGGAGGTAGATGCGGGCCATAAGCGGACCGCTCTTCTCCACCTCGACTTTTTCGATCTTTCCGTGCAGGGTGCTGAATGTCCGGCCCCTCTGGTCGCCCCGCGTCTCGAAAGTCCAGTAGGTATCCTCGCCGATTTCCCCGAACCCCCAGCGACGCCAGAGTCCGTGTGGCCGCAGAATGATCTTTCCGCTGTCCGACACCCAGTGGCCGTCTATCTCGCGCGGGCACTTGCCGTCCGGGCCCGTTTCTGAACCGACCAGCTCGGCGTGGTCTGCATCCACCGGCCGAAGTGTCCATGTCTCGGTCCCGCACTTCGAGGTGGCAATCGGGGTGGCGATGGGCAGGTTGGTATGCTCCGAGTGGTTGTAGGTACGCCGGGTGATTCGAGACACAAAGGACCGTCCGTTCAGCGAGAGCCCCTGGCCGACCAGCGCCTGCTCCCCGTCGCGCTCAAGCGAGTCAACGATGGTGCCGCGTGTCCGGGAGATGGCGATTTTAACGGCCCCGGTGTCGATCACCACCGCGTCCTCATCGTCCGAAACCACAAGCGGCCTGTCGATCCCGGCGGGGCGGCCTTTGTCCAGCACAAATTCCGCTTGCCCGTCGGCCGTCAGGTCCGCGAAGAACGTGAGGTGCACCCACTTCAGACTGCCCCCCGGCCAGCGGACCGCCTCGTCCATCTGGCAAGGCACCGGGTTCCCGTCGGCATCCTTGAGCACCAACTCACCCACATCCCGGACCGCGCCCTCGGGGAGCGGCACGCCGCTGGTCACCGGCCAGTCCGGGCGGGCAACACCTCCGGTCTCGGCCACGGTAAGGGTGACCGGAAGCTCGGCGGCCCCAGCCGTCACAGTAATCGCCAGCAGCAGAAGAAAAGACGCTCCCAGCAGTCCGTTAGCAGTTCGCATTTGGCCCCTTTGTTTATCCGGAAGCAGCACAGGAAACCGTCGCTCGCAACGGCATACGCCCATCCTACGCCGTTTCAACTCGCGAATCAACGACTTTCCCATCTCGGCCCGGCCCCGATCCTCTCCGCCCGTCCGCCCGTTCACCCTTTCGCCGCCGACACGTCGTCTTTATAATAATGAGTTAGAGGGCCGAACCTTATTCCAGGAGCGATCATGACAGCCGAGAAGACCAACTCGCCGCTCGACCTGTCGGGCCTTCGCCTCTATGTGGCCGACAGGGTGCAGCCGTTCTTCGAGCAGGTGCTCGCCGAGCGCGACGACATCCTCGCACTGCACGTCATCGGCAGCGCGGTCACCGGGGATTTCGACCCGGAGCGGTCGGACATCAACACGATGATCGTATTGAAGCGGATGGACCTCGACGTGCTCGACTTCCTCGGCTCGCTGTGCCGGGAGTTTGACGACAGCCGAATCCGTTCGCCGATGCTGATGACACCGAAGTATATCGAGCGGTGGCAGCAGCTCTCGCCGGTCGAGCTGCTCGAGGTCAAGCTTATCAACGTGCCGGTGTTCGGGGTGGACCTGCTGTCGCAGATCGAGATCGGGCGCGACGTGGTCCGCGAGCAATGCAA
>PUPC01000250.1 GCA_003553185.1 Planctomycetota bacterium
ACCGGGTGTTCCGGCAGGCGGAGCAACTGGTTGACAAACTGCGGGGCCGGGCCGTACATCTGGCCGAGTCGCAGCCGAATCCCGCCCTGCGCGAACTGCTCCTGTTCATCGTACGGATCGTGGTGTAGCCGATGCGACCCGATTATCTGGCGGGTTTGGACAGCAAGATTTCGGCGGGTCTGTCGGGCCTCGACGGGGTTTTCCGACGGGCGCGGGCACAATACGTACGGTCCCGGCAAGCGGACGACGGAGGCTTCTGCGGCCGGGTGGGGAATTCCGACATCTATTACACCGACTTCGCACTCCGCGCCCTGTCGGCGATTGAGCCGGACTCCGATTCGCTCGGCCGAGCGGCCCGCTACCTCGAATCGCTCTCCGGCCCGCCCAAGAACACGGTCGAGTGCTTCAGCCGCCTAAATTCGGCCCGCATACTCCGAGCCGCCGGGTTCAATGTCCCGGACCAAGGATCGGGATGCCGGCCCGAGATCGATGTCCACCACGCGGGCACTTACGACCTGTTTCTGGCGGTACTCTGCTACCACATGCTGGGGGAGCCGTTCCCGGCCGTTGAGGAGGCGGTTCGGCGCGTCCGGTCGTGTGAAAACCCCGACGGCGGCTTCGGCCAGACTCCCGCGGGCGGGTGTCAGACCAGTGCGACGGCGGCGGCGGTCGGGCTTCTTTCGATGATGGGCGAACTGACCACGAGGGACGCCGGCCGGATCGCCGGCTTTCTCAGGACGATGCAGACCGCGGCGGGCGGTTTCGTGGCCCACGACGACATCTCCGAGCCCGATCTGCTATCGACCTTCACCGCCCTTGTCACGCTGTCGGCGCTCGACGAGATGGACGAGGCCAACCTGCCGGCTGTCGGGCGGTTTGTCCGGTCGATGGCCGCGCCCGACGGCGGGTTCCATGCGTCCCGGTACGACACCGAGACCGACGTCGAATATACGTACTACGGGCTGGGGACCATCGGGCTGTTGAACCAGTTCGTGATGCACGTGCTGGACGGGGCTGACTGAGGGCTGCGCGAAGGACGATGACTCAGCCCGGTTCGGCTCGCTCGGTGCCCGGTCAGCCGGGTGAGGCGGTGTTTCGGAGGAAGATGGCGACAGCGTGTTCGAGCCCCATCTGGTCGTCGGCATCGAACCGGCCGAGCACTGGGCTGTCGAGATCGAGCACACCGACCACCTTGTCATCGACGCAGATGGGGACGACGATTTCGGAACGCGAATCGGGCTGGCAGGCGATATGCCCGGGGAACCGCCGGACGTCGGGCACCACCACGGTCCGCCTCTCCGCCGCCGCCGTCCCGCAGACACCTGTTCCGAACGGGATTCGTGTGCAGGCGGGCGGGCCCTGGAACGGCCCGAGCACGAGCTCACCGTCCCGGTTTACATATACGCCCGCCCAACTCACGTCGGGCAGCGAGCCGAACAGCACGGCTGCGGTGTTCGCGGCGTTCGCGATGAAGTCGGTCTCCCCGGAGAGCAGGTCGGCCAGCCGCCGGACCGTCTGCTGATAGAGGTCGGTCTTGGTCATGCGTTCCTCGTTTTTCGTGTATGGTGTGCCGCATCGTAATCGGAGGCGAGGCGCGAATCAAGGGGACGGACGGCCGTCGTCGGGGCGCTTGTTACCGGCCCGTCCAGGGGGTAAAATGCCGATGTAACGGGAGCAAATTAACACAGAGCGCGATGGATATACTCGACGGATTGACTGACAGCCAGAAGGAGGCGGTGACGCACACCGATGGTCCATTGCTGGTCGTCGCCGGTGCGGGGAGCGGTAAGACCCGTGTCATTACCCGCCGCGTCGCCTACCTCGCGGCAAACGGTATCCCGCCCTACCGAATTCTAGCGATCACGTTTACCAACAAGGCCGCCGACGAGATGAAGGCCCGGGTGGTCGACCTCATCGGGGCGGGCGGAGCGTGGGTATCGACGTTCCACTCGATGTGCGCCCGGATGCTGCGCCGGTTCCCCGAGCGGCTCGGCTTCGAGCACCCGTTTACCATCTACGACCGGACCGACTCGCTGGCGTGCGTGAAAAAGATCTTCCGGGACCTGGACCTGGACGCCTCGGGCAAAGAGCCGGCGTCGGTTCTCAACAAGATCGGGCAGGCCAAGAACCGGATGGAGAGCCCGCAGGCGTTGGAGAAAAGGGCGTACTACCCACGCGAAAAGCGGGCGGCCCGCGTCTATCGGCGATACGAACGGGCGCTCCGCCAGAACAACGCCCTCGATTTTGACGACCTGCTGCTGCGGACGGCGACGCTGTTGTCCGAGGACGAGGAGTTCCGCACGTTCTGGCAGACGCGGTTCGACCACGTCTTGATCGACGAGTATCAGGATACAAACCGCCCCCAGTACCTGATCGCCCGCAAGCTGTCGGAAGGGCACAAGAACATCTGTGCGACGGGCGACCCGGATCAATCGATCTACGCCTGGCGGGGGGCCGACATCCGCAACATCCTCGATTTCCAGGACGACTATCCCGACGCGAAAATCGTCAAGCTGGAGGAGAATTTCCGGTCGACCAAGATGATCCTGCGGGCGGCCTCCGGGGTGATCGATAAGAATCGAGCCCGTATCGAGCGGGGGCTATGGACCCATAACCCGGAGGGGAAACCGGTCGAAGTCGTCGAGTCGGAGTCCGACTGGGCCGAGGCCGACGCCATTGCGGACCGCATCCGGGAAAACTTGTCCGGGAGCCGCGGTTACGGCGATATGGCCATCTTCTATCGCACCCACGCCCAAACCCGGGCGCTGGAGAGATCGCTGGGCGACGCCGGCATCCCGTACCAGATTCTCGACGCCGTGGAGTTCTACAATCGCCAGGAGGTCAAGGATGTCGTCGCCTACCTCAAGCTCATCCAGAACCCCGCCGACGGGGTCAGTTTGCTGCGGGTCATTAATCGGCCACGGCGGGGAATCGGCCGGACGACGGTCGGCCGGCTGTCGGACTTCGCGGACGCCGAGGGGGTCGGCGTCGCCGAGGCGGTCGAACGGTGTGGCGAGGTGCCCGGGCTTCGCAGCCGTGCTGTCGGAAAGGTCCGGGAGTTCGCCGATATGCTGCGAACGTTGCGGGAAGTCCCCAGGTCGCCGGTGGCCGACGTGGTCCGCGCCGTGCTCGACGAGACGGGGTATCTTGACCAATTGCAGAAGTCGAGGGACATTGAGGACGAGGCACGGGCGGAGAACGTGAGGGAACTGGTCAATGCTGCGGCCGAGTTCAATGAGTCGTACCCGCAGGCCGACCTCGACGCTTTTCTGGAACAGGTCTCGCTGGTCTCCGATCCCGACGCGCTGGACGACGAGTCTGAAAGTGTTCTGCTGATGACGCTGCACTCGGCGAAGGGGCTGGAGTTCCCGGTCGTCTTCATCGCGGGTGTCCAGGAAGGCCTGCTCCCACATTCCC
>PUPC01000266.1 GCA_003553185.1 Planctomycetota bacterium
AAATATTTCTTTTTGAATCCCGACACGGCGCGGGCTATACTATAGTAATAGTTCCGACGCCCAGAGCCCGGGACGACGGGCTGGTTGCATGCGATGCGCGCGCTCCAGCACTCCCGAGCGCCGGTTCGGCCTAGAATACGCCACCTTGAGAGGGAACCGACCCATGGCGAAACTTGTCCGGCTTACCGCCCTTCTGTTCCTGTTCGCTGTGCTCATCGCCGGGTGTGGGGGGACCGACGACCCGCTGGGGGCAGCGACCATCGCGCTCGATAACCAGGATTACGCCCAGGTCATCGACATCGTCAACAACCAGATGACCGCGGCCGAGCGGGAGACGGCCGAGGTCCAGCGGATGCTCGCCCTGGCCCACTTCCGCCGGGCCGAGTTCGAAGAGAGCAAGACGGCCTATCAGCGGGCGATGGAACTTGACCCCGGGAACCCGCAACTGCTGCTGAGCGCCGCCCGCGCCGGGCTGAACATGGGGCAACGGCGGTCAGACGCCTCGGCGGCCGAGCGCCACTTTTATCGGGCCTCCGATCACGCCACACAAGCCGTCGACCTCGATCCCGAGCTGGCCGAGGCATACGTCATCCTGGCCAGGATAAGCGTCGCCCGCGGCGACGTCCGAGCCGAATCCGAAGACCCCCGCCGGCGTCGACGGGCGGAGGAATACTACCGCGAGGCAGACGCTCAATTCGAGCAGGCCCTGGCCTTGGACCCGGAGAACGGCGAGTGGCAGCTCGAGCACGCCGAGCTGGTCGCCGACCGGCTGCGCGAACCCGACCGGGCTCGCCAGATCATCGAGGAGACCCGGGAAACACAGCCGGAACTGGCCCGAGCCCGCCTGGTCAACGCCCAGATGCTCGCGAGAAGGCGGCAGTTGGACGAGGCGGTTGTGGAACTGAAGGCAGCGCTCGAAACCCCCGCCATCTCCTCAGAGGACCGGGTCAACGCGATGCAGATGCTCGCCCACCTGTCGCTGCAGACCGGCGAGGTGGATATGGCCCGGCGTGTCGCCCATGAATTGGCCGAGTTCGACCCCCGTCAGGCGGGCTTCCAGCACTATATTCTGGGGGCTGTGGCCTACTGGGAACGAGACTGGCAGGCCGTCTACGACCACCTGAGCAACCTCAACTTGTCGGAGGCGAGGGACCGGCGTCTGCTGATGTGGATGGGCGAAGCCGAGGAGCGGCTGGGGATGGAACACCAGGCGATGACCCGCTACCGCCAGATACTGGAGCGAGTGGACCGCGATGACGTCTACGCCCGGACCCGGCTGGCCCAGATTCTCGCCCGACAGGGGGCATATGACGAGGCGATGGGGCATTGCCGCGCCGTGTTGAACGAACGCCCCGGACAACGTCAAGCACTCCTGCTCCAGGCCCGGCTCTACCAGTCCCGACAAAGCTCCGCGTACGATTTGGACAAAGCGCACCAGCTCTACCTCCGGGCACTGTCCCATCATCCGGATCTGGCCCGCGGCATCCACCTCGAGCTGGCGGAACTGGCACTGAAACAGAACGCCCCTGCCAGGGCATCCCGGCACGTTGAGGTCGCCGGCGAGGAAGAAAAGGACGGCGGTTACCACCTCGTGCTCGGCAAAATACACCTTTACCTCCATCGGTCCGGCGTGCAGCAGGACCCCGAATCGGACGTGAATCATGTGGAAGCGGCCATCGAAAACATCGAGAAGGCACGCGGGATGGAGCCGAACCACCCCGACGTCATCGGCACACTGGCCCGCGCCTACCTCGCCGCCGACCGGACCGACCGGGCGATCGCACTGCTCAATCAATACATCAGCAATCAACCAGACGAATTCCGCGGCTACCTGATGCTGGCCCGCATATACGAAGACATCGACCGACACGACCAGTCGTTGGAGACGCTCGAACGAGCGGCCCGAAGGACACGACCGGCCGACCAGCGGCGGGCGCTGATCGCGCTCGGCCGCGCCTACTTCAGCCAGGGCAACATGCAACAGGCGATCGCCACCTGGAGCCAGGCCGACACCCGGGGCGCCCGGCTCAGCGTCGGCGTCATGGCCCCGCTCACAGTAGCAATGGCCCTGGACGGGCAGGAGCAGACGGCCCTCGACAGGGTCCGAACCGTCTACCATCGGGCCGAGGGGAGCCGCCTCATCGCCGTACTCGCATCCGCCGTGGCGACCTACCTCGGCCGGTATGATCAGGCAAGGGAGTACCTCACCAACCAGAACTACCCCTCATCCGAACAGAAAAACGCGTACCTCGAATTCCCCGATGCCTGTCGAAACGCGGGCGAACGGGGCAGGCAGGCGGCGGCACAAGTGGCCCAGGGCATGGCGCACCTGCTGTTCGGTACGCCCGACGTGGCGGCCAGAAACTTCGGGAGGGCGGCGGAACTCCTGCCCGGGTCTATCGTACCCCGCTACCTGATGGGCACGGCCTACCGCCAGGACGGCCAGATGGCCGAGTTCGTCCGAACCTATGAGCAGATGACGAGGGACTTCACCGGCCACGGACTCCCCCATCTCATGCTGGCAGAGGTGTACCAGCGCCATCCCGAGTTCGACGGCGATCCCCTTCAGGCAGTCCAGAGGGCTCTCGAACGGGACTCCGAGCTGGCACCGGCATACGTGATGAAAGCCCGGCTCCTGATCAGCGAGGCCGATCGGGACGACCCGGAGCGCGACCTCACCGAGGCAGCGAGCCATGCGAGGCGTGCGGCGGACCTGAGCGAAGAGGTCAAGCAGGACGCCATGCTGCTGGCCGGCGACGCATACTCCCGCCTCCTCCATCATTGGCGGGGACAAGCCCTCCGACAGAGCTCGCTGGAAGAGGGGCGGCAGTACCTCCGACGGGTCGAGGAAGCCGCGACCGCGGCCCGGCAGATATACAGCCACCTGCGCCGGGAATATCCGGAATCGATCGAGGTGCTTAAACAGGCGGCCCGGCTCGAGCTCCTCCAGGGCGAGTTCACCCGGGCAGCCGGAATGCTCCGGGGGCACATCTCCGACGCCGAGGACCCGGCGCTGGTCCAACTGGCAGCCGAGGCGCGCATCGGGATGGGCGACGAACACCTTGAAACGGCGAGCGAACTGCTCCAGAGGGCCATCCGGATGGGAGCTGACGTACAGGCCTATCGCCGGCTCGCCGCCGTGCAGGCGAGGATCGGCGGGCCGGCACAGGTCCTGCAAATTATGGCCCAGGCGGTACGACGGTACCCTCAAGACATCGGCCTGCGATTCGAGTATGCCGACTGGCTCGGCAACTACGGCCACCTGTCAACGGCTGCACAGTTCTACGAGGAGGTAGTGGACGGAATACCACCGACCGAGAGCGACGTCCGCCTGCGAGAGTTGCGGAGGAGATCGCTGATAGGGCTGGCCGATTGCCTGGCACAAATGGCAATGACACAGAGCGACAGGGAGAGAGGCTCGCTGCTGGCCCGGGCGGCGGCAAGGATAGAGAACTTGGCGGACCCTCCCGACGACGCGGTCAGGCCCGATGCGGCGGCTCTCGTCCTGCTCGGCCGGATACGCGACAAGCAGGGCCGGACGGAGCGGGCACTGGAACTCCTCGACCGATGCATCGAGCTCGAGCCCGACAACCTCGACGCCCGCCATTGGAAGGCCGTGATACTTTACGACAACGGCCGGCACGTCGAGGCCGCAGAAATCTACGCAAACCAAGTCATCCCCGCCGCCAGAAAGGCCGGGCAGCATCCCGCCGAGTGGCAGGCACGACTCGCCCTGGCCCAACTGGCAACGGGCACCCAGGCGGGCCTGCGCAACGCACAGGGCACGGCGGACGGTCTGGTACAGATGCTCGAGGATTATCGCAGCGCGGGAATCGCCGTCGGCTCGCAGCAGGAGAATCGAGCCCGGTCGGCAGCCGCACTCGCCTACATTGCCAACAACCGCTCCGACCAGGCCCGCACTCAAATTCGTCGTCTTCGCGGCCTCGACAGCGGCCGGGAGGCGGGATATCTCGCCATCCTTAACGAATGCGGGCAAGATCGGGACAAGCGTGCGCGGTTCACCGAGCAGTTCCAAACCGTGCTGTTCCACGAGAACACCCCGCGCCGGCAGAAGGCGGCCGACGCTCTGGAAGAGCTGACCGGGATATTCCCCGACAATCTGCTGCTCTTGGGCCAACTGGGCGATCTGTACATCCGACAGGGCCGAGCCGGTGAATACGTGGCAACCCTCGAACGTTCGATCAAAGCCGCAGACAGCTCGTCCACCACGATCGATTCCGACGACCTGCTGGCCCTTTACGAACGGCTCATCGACCGGCATCGGCAGCGCGGGGCGGAAGGCGAACGCCAATATCTGGAAGAAGCCAGCCGCATCATCCAACGCGGCATCGAGGCCCTGGGCAAAAGACCCGAGCTGCTCAGCCGAAAGGCCGCCATCCAATGGGAACGAGGCCGACCGAACGAAGCGATCCGAACCCTGGAGGAGATGGCGGAACTGAGCGACCCGGGCAGATCATCCTGGATCTCCGCCAAACGCCAGCTGGCGCGGTTCCATTATCATGCCGGCCAGATGGACAAGGCGGTCGAGATCGCCAAGCAGCTCGATCAGCACGTCGAGGACGACTACCAGTGGTTCAACGAGACCGCCTGGTACCACGCTCACGCCCCGGAGCCCGACCTTTCATACGCCCTGGACAAGGCCCGCAGGGCCAAGCGGCTGGCACCCACGGACCCCCGTATTCGCAACACCCTCGGGTGGATATACTACAGCTTGGAGCGGTACTACGACGCCCTGCCCGAGCTCGAATACGCGGCCGCCGAATTGCGGCACGACCCCAACGTACTGTATCATTACGGGGCAGCCCTCTATCAGGTGGGCCGGACCGAAGAGGCAAACGAGCAACTTCAGCGGGCGATGCGGCTGGGCCGAGATGGCCGGCCGTTCCGATACGAACGGGAATCCAGACAATTGTTGGAAATTATCACTCCCGGGTAAAATCCGGGCCGGAAGGACATTGACCGGATGGATGAAACGAACAGAAGTGAGCGCCCCGAAACCGCCGCAGCCGGGGAACTGCCCTGGGACATGCCCGACCGCGTGGCCGTGGTGGGAGCGGGGGCGTGGGGCACGACCCTGGCCAACCTCTTGGCCGGCAAAGGCCTGGAAGTAGACCTGTGGGTGTACGAGCCGGAGCTCTGTGAGATGATGGCCCGAATGTCGGAGAACGTGGTGTACCTGCCCGGGGTGCGAATTCACCGCCGGGTCCACCCGTCGTCCGACTTGGCAGGGGTGGTATCTGGCCGGTCGCTGGTGGTCTTTGTCACCCCGTCACAGGTGGTACGAGCAATGGCGGAACGGGCCGCCCCTCACCTGCTGGACGATGCCATCCTGGTCTGTTGCTCGAAGGGGATCGAGAAGGGGTCGTTGAAACTGCTGCCCGAGGTGCTGGACGAGGTGTTGGGCCGCCGGTTCGCCAACGACGCGGCCTTCGTCTCCGGCCCGTCCTTCGCCAGCGAAGTCTCCCAGGGGCAACCCACCTCGGTGGCGGTGGCGGCGCGGGACCCCCGGGTGGCCGAGCACGTCCGGCGGGTACTCGGGACCGATGGGTTCACCCTGTACGTAAACGCCGACGTGGTCGGCATCGAGTTGTGCGGAGCGATCAAGAACGTCATCGCCATCGCAGCAGGGATTTGTGCCGGTCGCGGCTTCGGTCACAACACCCGGGCGGCCCTGATCACCCGAGGGCTGGGCGAGATCATCAAGCTGGGCACGGCGATGGGAGCCAACCCGCTCACCTTCTCCGGTCTGGCGGGTATCGGCGACCTGATCCTGACCTGCACCAGCGACCTGAGCCGCAACACCACCCTCGGCCGGCGGCTGGGCCGCGGCGAGACGCTCGATGCGATACTCGAGGCCACCCACACGGTGGCTGAGGGGATCGACACCGCCAGATCGGTCCACGATCTGGCCCTAAAGTACGACCTGGAAATGCCGATATGTAACCAGGTTTATGCGGTCTTGCACCAGGGCGCAGACCCCGCCCATTTTGTCGAGGCGGTGATCGCCCGAGACAAGCGCCGCGACGTTGGAACAGTAAAGGTGACTTGAGGTGCCAACATTGACAACGGGGTGGCAAACGCCATATAATTTGAGTAGCCCGTGTGGCCAAAGTGCGCCCGAAGCCGGTATGGGGCAACCGAAACCGATGTTGACCGGCACTCCTGATTATGGCGAGGCAGATACTATGACCCGAATACATTCACGAATCGCGGGAGCAGCGATGGCGGTGACAGTCCTGGCACTGATCGCCCTGACCACCGCGGGGTGCGCCTCAGTTCCTTATAGCGACATCAATGACGCCGTGCTGGCCAAGGGCCACGTGAGGCGGCGGCTCGAGGTCATAAGTGGCCGGTACACCCTGGGCGCGATGGACTCGATCCAGGTGATGGTGCGCGACGGGGGCGGGCTGTCCGGCGGACACACCATACGCCCCGACGGCTTTATCACGTTTGAGATGGTCGGCGACGTTTACGTCGAGGGGATGACTCCGATGACCGCTGCCGACGTCATCGCTGATGCGCTGCGAGTCTACGTCCGAGATGTCGATGTCACCGTCAGAGTCACTGGGTTCAACAGCAAGCAATACTACATGTTTGGCGAGACGCCGGGGCGAGGTGCGAAACGGTTTACCGGCGATGTCAACATCCTCAGGGCCTTTGCCCAGGCGGGGGGCGTCACCAATCGGGCGGCGTGGGACCGTATCCGGCTCATTCGGGCCACTCGCACCACCCGGCAGATCTTCAAGATCAATCTGGGACAGATCGTAAAACGTGGGGACTGGACCACCAATGTCCAGATCCGCGAGAACGACGTAATATACGTGCCGCCCACCCGGATGGCCCAGGTCGGCTATTTCATCGACAACCTGTTGTTCCCCTTCCGCAGCGTGTTTGCAGCGCGGCCGACCGTCCGGCAAATCACTGAACCCGAAGACTGGTGGTAGCAGAAAGGAGTCGGCTATGAGTTCCGGCGCCCAGATCACCGAGAAAATTGACCTGTCCAAATACCTCAAGGTGCTGAACCGGCGCAAATGGTGGGGCATCATCCCCTTCATCCTGGTGGCGACAGGGTTCGCTCTGTTCGTCCTCGCCATACCCGACAAATACGTCTCATCCTGCACCATCGAGGCCAGCCAGAGCGAGGTCGTCGAAATCTACGAGGGACGCCGCCGGAGCAGCCGGCAGAGTGCCGAACTCCTGCGCGATGAAATCACACGATACCACCGTGTTATGCAAGCCCTCGCCGGCACGGAACCGATGCGGGAAATCGAACGGCGAGCCGGGGGCGATCCCCGGACCGAGGCGCTCCTCCGAGAACAACTGTGGCGGCAAATCGGCCAGAACCTAAACATCCACTCGATGGGGCGCGGTACCCGAATCCGGGTCAGCTACCTCGGCGAAAGCCCGGACCGGGCATACACCATCCTCCGAGCACTCACCCAGGACTTCGTCGAAACGGCGCTCGGCGACGAGAAGGAAACGGCCGCTGAGGCACTGCGCATGGCGGAGGCAGATCTGGAACAGGCGCGAGAACACCTGTCGGGCCTCGAAGGCGAACTGCAAAGACTCCTCGAGGACAATCCGGCCGCCGCATCCGAAGGGGTCGGCGGGCCGCGACATCAGCGGATGGCCCAGCTCGGCTTTCAGACCGAGCACCTGGAAGACCGCATCTATTCACACCGGTCCAGAATTCAGAGCTTGACCGAGACGATCGAGGGCATGCCCGCCAAGGTCATAGACCGGGCCGCCGAACCGACCGAGGACCCCGACGTCGCCCTCTATCGCCGGCAACTGGTCGAACTTCGGAACCGACTCAACAACCTCTCGCAACGTTATACCGAGCGACATCCCGAAGTCCGAGCGGCCCAGGCCGAGGTCCAGACCGTCCGCCAAATGCTTGTCGAGGCCGAGAGCCGAGCGGCCGCCGAGGCAGAGCCCGAGCTGAAACCGAACCGGGCCCGGCAGGAATACGAACAGATGAGGATGCAACTTTTGATGCAGCTCGACGCCGACCAGGACCGGCTGGAGCGGTTGAAGGCAGAAATGAACGAGCTCCAGGAAGAACTCATCGCCGTGCCCCAGCTCCAGCGCCAGAGACGCGAGCTTGAAAGAAACGTCAACTATGCGCGGGCGCGATACGACAGTGCCCGCAGCCGCTACGACCGAATCCAAGGCGAATACGACCTGGCGATGCGGGACCTGGTCTCGTTCCAGATCATCTCGCCCGCCCGCCGACCGCTCCAGCCCGACTATCGGCACAAGACCCGCTATGCAATGATGGGGCTGTTTGTGTCGCTGGTCGTCGGGGTCGGGGCAGTGGCTGGTACCGAATTTATGGACCAGAGCTTCTCCGACATCGAGGCCGCACGCAACTACCTGCACCTGCCTTCGCTGGGTGTGATCCCGATCATCGAGACCGACGCGGACCGCCGCCGCCGCCGGGTCAAGTCGGTCCTCATCGGGCTCGGCGTCGCCCTCGTCGTCGCCGCAATCATCATCGCCGCACTGGGGCCCGCCTCTGAAGAGGCCGCCCAGTTGTGGGAAGTCATCCAGAGAACGGTCAGGAGGCTGGCATGATCGCCCGGCCGCCGAACAGAGCAACCCGAAGTGGGGATTGCTGACCATGTACGAAAGCTTTTACGGGCTCTCCGAAAAACCGTTCAACCTCACCCCGGACCCCGACTACTTCTTCATGAGCGCCCCCCATAAGAAGGCGCTCACCTATCTGAAGTATGGGATCGGGAACAAGGAGGGGTTCATACAGCTCAGCGGCGAGGTCGGCTCGGGCAAAACAACCGTCCTGCGCAGCCTGCTCAGCGAGCTTGACCGCGACATCAAGGTGGCCTATCTGGTCAATCCCCGGGGCACCTTCCGGCAGGTACTGCGCACACTGCTCGACCAACTGAACGTCGTGCCCTTCCGGATCGAATATTCCAAGGAACGGCTACTCAACAAGTTCCACGAATTCCTCATGTCGCAGCGGTCGCTCAACCACCCGGTCGTCCTCATCTTCGACGAGGCACAGAACCTCGACATCAGCACGCTGGAAGAGCTCCGCATGCTCTCCAACTACGAGACCGAGAAGGAGAAACTGGTCCAGATCATCCTCGTGGGCCAGCCCGAACTCCGCGACATGCTCGACCGGCCGGAGTTGCTCCAGCTCCGCCAGCGGATCGCCGTCCGTTGCCACCTGGGGCCGCTCAGCCGGGAAGAGTCCGAAAAATATATCCAGCACCGGCTGGCCGTTGCCGGGTCCAACGGCAGCATCAAATTCACTCGTGAGGCCCACGACGCCATCCACCAGTACTCACACGGCATCCCCCGGCTGATCAACGTGGTATGCAACAACTGTCTGCTCGCCGGTTTTGTCGAGGAGACCAAAAAGTTTGACGGCCGCATGTTAAATCAGGTCATCGGCGAAATGCAGGCCGACGAAGGCCGCGCTACGGAGGCGGTCCCAGCCCAACCACAGCCGGTTGCCGCCGAGAGCCGGGAACCGGTCGAAACAACGGAAACACCCCAGCCGTCCTCCCGGCCGGCACCCGAACCCGAGCCCGAACCAGCCGAAGCCGAACCGGAACCCGCCGAAGTGGCCGCAGCGACCGCCTTGACCTCAACTCCCGATCAAGAGCGGGCGACCGCAGCACCAGCGGCCCCGGCCACCGCCGGAAAGGCGTGGCCCAACATCCGGCGGGCCCTCATCTGGACGGCCCTTGCTGCCGGCGGCACCGCTTTCGTTATTGTGGTGGGCGCCCTCACCTGGAAGCTCCTGGAATCTCTACTCTGATAATAAGAGGCCAAGGCAATGTCCCGAATCGAGGACGCAATGGAAAAGCTGGCGGGCGATACCGGCGTGGAAAAGCCGCCGGTCAAGGTGCCCGGCGAATCCGAGAAGCCCCCAAAACGCCCCGCCCCTCGGTCACCCGCGAAGGATGACGTGGACCGCCATATTGTGGCTTTTCACCAGCCGCTCTCCGGCCTCACCGAGAACTTCAAGCACATCCGGATCGTCATCCAGAATATGCTGCCCGAGGGCAGCAACAAGGTGGTGATGTTCACCAGTGCGCATCGCGGCGAGGGCAAGACAATGGCCAGCTTGAACTTCGCCGCCGCCGTGGCCCACGACACCAGCCGCCGGATCATTATTGTCGATGGCGACATGCGCGACCCGCACATCCACGAGGCCCTCGGCATCAAGGCCCAGCGCGGGTTCGGAGACCTGTTGACCACGGACGCGCCCGCCACCAGCGCCATAGTCCACACGCCCATCCCCGGCCTCTCGGCCATTCTCTGCGGTGAACGACCCGAACGACCGGCCGAGTTGTTGGGCACCGAACGGGCTCGACAGATATTCGCGGACCTCAAACGGCAGTTCGACATGGTCATTGTCGACACACCGCCCGTTCTCCCGGTCTCCGACACGGTCAATATGGCCAACTTTGCCGATGGGGTCATCATCATCGTCGAGGAGGCCAAAACCAGTCGGAAGAAAGTCGAGCGGGCGGTCCATCTGTTGAACAACGCCAACGCATCGGTGATGGGCTTCCTGCTGAACAAGAGCCAGGGCGGCGGGGATGAGTACGATAAATCCCGATACAGCTACTCTCGCTCGAGTGCCTGACTCAGCCGACAACGGGCAGTGCCGACCTCCTGACCGCGTAGGACAACATCGATGCTTTACGTCGGCGTGATCTTCTTTCTCATACTCCAGTTCCTGCGCCCTCAGGAATTCGTGCCCCTTTTATACGGCCTCCGGCTCGTCTACTGGATGATGATCTTGCTGGTCCCGATCTGGGCCATAAATCTCCAGTGGAAAAAGCTGCTCCGAACACCCGTCGATTTGATGATGTTCGGCTTCTATCTCATCTGCATCCTCTCCTGGTGGAACTACCACAAGAGCCGGATGTTCCTGCCCGGCGGGCCGTTCTTTGCCCTCATCCCCCCGATGCTGGTCTACTTCCTCACAGCTCACGCCGTCGATACCCGCCGGAAACTCGTCGGCGGGGTGTGGATGGTGTTCCTCTGCCTGATCATCGTCGGCCTGCTGGCCGGCGAAGACGTTGGCCTGACCGGCCAATATGCAAGCATCGGCATGTTCAACAACCGGAACGACTTCGCCTACGCGATGGCCATCCTCGCGCCGGTCGGGTTCGCCTTCCTGCTCGCCGGGAACGCCCCAGAAAAGATAGCTGGGCTTGGGGCGATGCTCCTCGCCTTCGGCCAGGTCGCCGCATCCGGCTCGCGTGGAGGAATACTCGCCACACTCGGAGCCATTTACGCTGTATTGCTCACCCGGCCTCGGCGGGCCTTCGTACGGGTTGGCATGGCCGTGTGCGGCGTCATCGTCTTCGGCTTCGTGCTCAGCTTCAGCCCGCGGCTGCAGACCGTCGGCGAATATACCGGCGACCGTTCGGCTATGGGCCGAATTGACGTCTGGGCGATGGCCCTCACCCGTTTCAGAGAAAACCGCTTTATCGGGCACGGAGCCAGGACCTGGCTGCTAACGCCCGGGACGCCCCGAGACACGCACAGCAGCTACATGCGTGTCCTGTTTGAACTGGGCACCGTCGGGCTGTTCATTTATCTGGGCGTGTTCTTCTACGCGATGCGGGCCTCATACAAGATCACCCAGCAAGGGTCGAGCGGGCGGATGCGAGTGATGGGACTGGCTGTCTTCGGTATCCTCGCCGGTCAGGTCGTCGGCGGTGTGATGCAAACTCGCGTCTACTATCCGTTCGTTTTCGCCATACTCGGGCTGAGCTCGGCACTCCTGCTCGTGTCGTCACGAGAACAGGGGCAGATACCGGAGCCCACCGGCCGTGCGGACTGGGCCCCCGACCGGCTCTCGGGCCTCACCACCGACCTGTGGGATCAGTCCACCGGATCCGGCTTCTCCGCACCCGGCTTGTGGAACAAAAGGGATTTTTACATAATCGCAGGACTCACCTTCCTCTGCTGGCTGTTCTACAAGCTGCTCGTCATGCGCTCATACTGACAAACGACCGACAGGCGGGGGAAACCAACATCGACCGGCTGATTATGACCGACGAGAATAGAGGGAAGTCGGCGGACACAACGGGCATCGGGTGGCCGGAGGAGAAGACGTTTGCGTTCAGCGTCTTTGATGATACCGACGGCGAGACACTGGAAAACGCCAGGCCCGTGTACGACCTTCTCTCCGAGTTGGGCCTGATGACCACAAAATCGGTGTGGATTTATGACCACCCCGATGCCCCGCGTTGGGCCGGTCAGTCGTGCGAAGACCCCGAATACCGGGCCTGGCTCAACGAACTGGAGCACCGGGGGGTCGAGATCGGATATCACGGCGCTCGATGCCTGTCAAGCCCCCGAGAAGTCACCGTGGCCGCACTCGACCGGTTCCGCGAAATGTTCGGGCAGGACCCCGTCACCTTCGCCAACCACGACCGGAACGGGGAAGGAATGTACTGGGGGCCTGCACGAGTGTCGGGCACAGCTCGGGCCGTATATCAAGTGGCAACCGGACTGAGCCGCAGCGGGCAGTTCCACGGCCACACGCCCGACCACCCGATGTTCTGGGGCGACGTGTGCCGCGAGCGAATCGAATACGTCCGCAATTTCACCTACAACGAGATCAACACGCTCAAAATCTGCCCGCAAATGCCGTATCACGACCCCGACCGCCCGTTCGTCAACGCGTGGTTCGCCGCCGGCAACGGTGCCGATGCAGATCGGTTTGCCCGCCTGCTCGCCTCGGAGAACCAGGGCCGCCTGCAGAGCGAGCACGGCGCCTGCATCGTACATACACACTTCGCAAAAGGGTTCGTGCGAGACGGCGCCGTGCGGCCCGAGGTCCGCCGTTTGCTGGAGGAACTGGCCGAGCGGGACGGATGGTTTGTCCCCGTCGCAACACTGCTCCGACATATCCGGGAGCAGCGTGGGGGCATCCACACCATCGCCCCGCGCGAGCGCCGAGCGCTCGAATGGCGATGGCTCGGCGGGCGGATGCTCGCTGCGGGCAGACGACTTTGATGGCCGCTCCGGCGGCGGTGATCGACCGCTGACAACAGCCCGGTTGTGTGTTAAAGTTTTCCCCGGGCATCTGCCGGCCCCGGCAATGGGTTTCGGTGAATTCGCGCCCGCCCATGCCGATACCCGTTAATGGACGCTTGCGGCGGATGGGCGCTCGGAAGAACGTCCGTCGGACACCGGAGCGGGCTGGAAAGAAGGAAGTTGGCTGAACAGCAATTGAAACGGCTTGAATACGTTGCGATGGGACCGGAGCACGTCGCTGACGCCCGGGCCATGCTTGCGGAGAACGACGTGGAGATTGGATCGCAGAAAACGAGGCGATGTACAACACGGTATGTCGCGAGGCGCTGGCCGCCCGATCATCAGACGAGGAGAAAACGATGCTGGACCTGCCGCACCGCAGCGATAACGAATGGAACGTGTTTCACCGGGACACCGCCGACATCATTTTTATCGGCGTGCCCCCCCGTGGCCAGGCCGCGGCATCGGCAACAGTTATACCGAAAGTTCTTCCGCTACTACCAAGCCCGGGGAATCACGCGGATTCTCGCGCATATGAATCACTCAAATATCCCGAGGATTTATTTGCACCGGGGTGTCGGATTCACTCTAAGCCCCCTGAGTGATATGGTTGCTGCCGAACTAAGTCTTATTGATCAGCAAGAGGAGGTCTGATGTCTGTCATATTCGAGAGATTACCGCTCGACAAAGCCCCTTGGGATACACTTGACGAATATCCAGACCGGACTCTCTTTCAAACTCGTCCTTGGCTGGAGTTCATCCGCGAATGCCAGGGAGCAGAGCCGCTCGTGCTGCGCGTGTTGGAAGATAGCAACTGCGTCGGATACTTCACTGGAGCAACTGTTCGAAAAATGGGGGTCCGGTTACTCGGAAGCCCGTTCCCCGGATGGACGACGATGTACATGGGGTTTAACGTCCGTGATGGCGGTACACCTTTGCCCTTTTTGGATTCCTTGCGAAGCTACGTTTTTTCTGAATTAGGTTGCTGGCATTTGGAAATGATGGACCGACACCTATTCAACCCTGATGCTCTACCGGACGCCTTTGAATACCAAAACCAAGACACATATGAGCTCGATCTGACACCTGATGAGGACGAACTTTTCAAAAATTTCGACAAGAGCTGTCGGCGGCGCGTACGCAAGTCGCGCCGTAAGGGAGTGGTTATCGAGGAGGCCACGGATGATCAATTCGCGGTCGATTACTATGAGCAACTCAGGGATGTTTTCGCAAAACAAGGTCTTGTGCCGACATATCCGATAAACCGCGTTAAGTCACTCATCAAGCACCTCAGACCAACTGGCAACTTATTGTTGCTGCGGGCTCGTGAACCGCACGGACTCTGTATTGGGACGGCAATCTTTGTCGCTTTCAATAATATGGCACACTTCTGGGGGAGCGCTAGCTGGCGGGAACATCAGCACCTCAGCCCGAATGAGCCACTTGCTTGGTACGGTATCCGTTACTGGAAAGAACGGGGGTTTGATCTCCTCGATTTTGGCGGAGGCAGCTCATACAAGGAAAAATACGGGGTCCGGTCCATCGACATCCCTTGGATCCGAACTTCTAGATATAAACTTCTCGAAAAGGGCAGAAACCTGGCCAGGAAAATGCACGGCAAAGCCCAGAAACTGAAGGGCCGCCTGAAGAAACTCAAGGGCGATTGAGCCGATGCGAGAGAACTCGACGAGAATGCACGAAACACTCCGGCCCGGCGGCTTTGAACCGAGCCGGGGCTGTCGAATGAACCGGATTTTACCGGTGCCCCAACGCAAAGGATAACGACTTCATGTCCAAGGCCATACTGATCTGCCCCCGGCGACCC
>PUPC01000130.1 GCA_003553185.1 Planctomycetota bacterium
CTCGACGTGGGGCAGTGCAACGACGCCTACTCCGCCGTCAAGATCGCCGGAGCCCTGGCCGATGCGTTCGATTGCGGAGTCAACGACCTCCCGCTCTCGCTGGTGCTGTCGTGGTACGAGCAGAAGGCCGTGGCCATCCTGCTCACCCTGCTCAACCTTGGGATCACCGACATCCGGCTGGGGCCGAGTCTCCCCGCGTTTGTGACCGAGCCGGTGCTCGGCGTCCTGGTCGACACGTTCGGCCTGAAGCCGATCACCACTCCCGAACAGGACCTGGAGACGATACTTTCGTAAACAAGAAACGGAGGACGAACGAATGAAGTGGGCCATCCAATCGATTCAAAGAATCCAGTGGCTTTCGTTCCTGGTCATTGGCCTGATCCCTTTTGTCAGTTGCGTCGGCAGACCCCCGCACCGGAACGCTGAACTCTTCCGGCACGAAGACGGAACGTACCGCGGGGTTTTTCTGGATGAAGACCAGATCCAGGTCGGCGTGGAATTTACCCTGAATAATGGGCTGGTGACCCATGCTGGGTTTCGGCACCTCGATCGCGGCGACGGCAATTATCATCTCGCGACCGAGGAAGAGCCGTACCGGTCGGTGATCGCCCAATATCAGGAAGCCCTCGATCACCTCGTCGGAAAGCCGTTGAGCGAGCATCTGCCCGACCTCTACGAGCCCGGCCGCATCGTGCAAACCGAGGTGGACGGCTACACGGGAGCGACCATCCGTGCAAACAAGGTGCTCTCCGCCATCCGCGACGGCCTGAACCGAGGTGTCTACCAGTACTGAACCGAGTTCCCGAAAACGCCTCCGGCCGCGGCGCCTGACGATTGGACGGTAAGATGTCACTTGAACTTTTGATTGGCTACATCCTCTTGGGCCTTGCCGGAGGCGTCATCAGCGGGCTGTTGGGGCTCGGCAGCGGCACGATCTTCATCCCGCTACTGGTGTTGCTCTTTCACCTGCCGCAGAGGACGGCCCAGGGCACCTCGCTCGTCGTCATGATCCCAATGGCGATGGTCGCCGCATGGCGATACTGGGGACACCCGTCTGTCGAAATCAATTGGCGAGTGGTCGTTCTTATCGTGGCGGGCTCCGTGGTCGGTGTCTTCATTGGTTCAGCACTGATGGGCCGGATTCCCGCTCGTACACTCCGGTTGATCTTCGCAATATATCTCATGATCGTCAGCATCCGACTTCTGGCGACGGCAATCAGGCCGGAGTCGTCCCCAAAGCCGGAAAGCCAAGTCACGCAAACGATGGAAACCCGATATCTGGAGGTTATTTCTAATGAGCCAGACAACTGATAATAAGACCGTACGCATCTTTTCGGCGCGGGCCTGCGCCAGCCCGTTGGAGAAGGCCGCCGCCCTGTTCGAGGAGCGGACCGGCATCAAGATCAATATCGACGTATGCGCCCGCCACTGCGCCAAGCCGGAGGCCGAGGAGGCCACCGGCGAGACCGGCGGCGACGACTTCCTGCTCGAAATCTCCGATGCCGCCGTCCACGACCTCGCCATCGGCGGCGCCGAGTATCTGCTCGATGACGGAGAAGTTCGCGGCATCGTGCAAAAAGGACAACGACGAACGATTGCCCTCCGCAGCTCGGCCATCGTTGTTCCCGCTGGGAACCCGAAGAACATCGAGAAACTCGAAGACCTGGCGAAGCCGGGCGTTCGCGTGGCCATCTCGATGATCGACTGCCTCAAGGGGTTGTGGGAAGATGTGGCCGGACGAAAAGGCCTGATCCATAAGATTCGGCCCAACATCAGCTTCCGAGCCAACGGCTGCATTGCCATCGTCGAAGCCGTGGCCGAGGCAAAAGTCGATGCCGCATTCGGCTGGAGTGCGTTCAAGCACCTCGACGACGAACGGCTCGAGGTCGTCGAACTGCCCGAGCCGGACCAAATCCTCAGAGGGACCGGCATCGGTCTGCTCTCGTTCAGCAAAGAGCCGGAGGCGGCAACCCAATTCATGGATTTCCTCGCCACCCCGGAGGCACGCCAGTTCTATCTCGACCTCGGCTGGGTGTGGCCCGATGGCTGTGGCGGGCAATGACCGAAAAGCGGACAGTGGCCCCCGGTCTGTTCAAGTGCCCGGGGCCGCTCCCCGTTCAATAGCGGCAGCGTGGCAAGAACAGTTCGGGCCGGCGGACCGGCCTGACGGTCCCCAACCAGGTGGGTCAGAATATTCCCCGGTTATTCGGTAACAGCCAAAGAGACTGAATCGATGGGCACAGCATCGCGTCGAACGACCGGCACGGCGGGGAAGAATGACGAGTCGACGAACGCCCACTACTTGCCGCTGGGCATCAACTTCGCCGGTGTGAATTGCCTCATCGTCGGGGGAGGGCGGATCGGCTCGCGGAAAGCCCGTACCCTCGCCGAGGCGGGCGCCGTGGTTACCGTCGTCAGCCCCACGGTCGCCGACAGATTACGTGACCTCATCGACGCCGGACAGGTGACCTGGCAGAACGAGCGGTACTCGGCGGAACACCTCGCCGGTCGGTCATTCGTGGTGGCGGCCACAGACGATCCTGCCCTCAACCTCCGGGTCGGCCGTGACGCCGAGGCGCGCGGCACCCTGTCGTGCCTCGTCTCGCCGGGCCGGTCCTCGCGGGCGATATTCCCCGCCATCCACAGCGACGGTGAGGTCACGGTCGCGGTCCATTCCAACGGCCGGGACTGCCGGGCATCGCGGGATGTTCGCGACGAGATCGCAGACCTGCTCGAACGTCGCAAACGCCCGCCGGCCCGGTTTACCGTGTTCGGTGTGCAGCGTTCGAACTTGCCCGGCGATGTGTTTCGACGGCTGCGGGAGGTCACCGCAGATGATCTGGGCCAGACCGACGCCGTCCTGCTATCGACTTGCTGCCGATGGGAGTGGTATTTCACCGCCCCGTCGCCGCGGCCGGTTGTCCGCGATATTCTGGCCGCCGTCGAACAGCGATGCGGCGTGCTGCTCGATTCCCATCGGCCCGCCTTCTACACCCGGTGCGGCTCCGGTGCCCGGCACCATCTCCTGCGGGTCGTCTGCGGGCTCGAGTCGCCCCTGCTCGGCGAGAGCGAGATCGTGGGGCAGGCCCGGCGGGCACTGGCCGAGGCACCGGGTTCGGGCGATTCGGCCACAGCCCGGGCATTCCAGGCGGCTGTTTCGGCCCAGCCGGATATCCGCCGAGAGGCCGGCTTCGGAAGCGATGGGGCAAGCTGGCCGCGGGCTGTCGTCTCGTTCCTCGAGCAGCGGCTCGGCACGTTGAGCGGAAGAACCGTCCTGCTCGTCGGATGCGGGCGGATGAGCCGGAACATCGCCGGCCGGTTAATCGAAACAGGTGCGGATGTTCGGCCGTTTTCGCGTCGGGCAAATACCGGCGTGACCTGGTGCCAGAGGATGGGGCTCGAGGTCCGAGACACCCGCGACCTGCAGACCGCCAAGGCCGTCCCACACCACGCCGCGATACTGTCCTCCAACCCGGGCAGCGACGGAATCAACCGGTTGAGCGGGGCGCCCGTTGTGGACCTGACCGGAGAACTGCCGGCTTCTGTTTCGATGGAGCTCTACGGCTTGGATGATATCGGAAGTGTCCCCCTCAACGGCGAACAGGCGGAAGGCGCGTTCAGGGCCGGGCGGCTGGCTTTCACCAGCGCCCTGCGGCTCCACCGCCATCTCGGGAATGCCGTTGTGCCGGACAAGATTCGTATCGGTGCTCGGGGAAGCCGGCTGTCGCGAGTACAGGCCGACGAGCTGTCCGAGTATCTGCGCATCCTGCTGCCCGAAACCGAGCTCGAATATGTCCCCTTCGAGTCGCCCGGCGACCGGGATAAAGAGACGCCGCTGCCGAACGTGATCGGAGACGATTTCTTCACGCGCGACCTCGACCGGGCGCTGGTTCACGGGGACATCGACCTCGCCGTACACAGTGCGAAGGACCTGCCCGACCGCCTGCCAGACGGCATCGGTGTGGCAGCGGTTACCCCCGCCTTCGGACCGTGGGAATGCCTGGTGTCGCGTGACGGCACGGCAATGCCGGACCTGCCGTCCGGAGCCCGTGTGGGCACGTCAAGCGACCGACGCCGCGAGACCCTGCTTGCCTTGCGCCCGGATGCGGTGCCCTGCGACATCCGGGGCAACGTCCCCGACAGGGTACGGCAGTTGGACGCCGGCGAATACGACGCGCTGCTTCTGGCCGCCGTCGGGCTGGTCCGACTCGGCATGACCGATCGAATCACCGAGATCTTTCCGCTCGACCAGTTCCCGCCCGCACCGGGCCAGAGTTCACTCGCGCTCGCCGTCCGCGAGGACGATCCCGACCTGCCCGGCCTCCTGGCCCCGCTCGACCTCGGAGAAAGGAAAGGGCTGCCGTGGGCATAGGGAAACTATTTCTGGTCGGAAAGAGACCGGGCAGCGGTGAACGTAGACGGTATTCGTTGCGATTTCAACTGCTCTTCGCACTTACCATCGCAATGGTTGTGGTTCTGGCGGGGTTTGGTGCATGGGATTATCATCGCCAGCGGGTTGTCCAACTCGAACAGAAGCGAACCGCGTTGGAGAATGAAGCGAATGCGTTGCTGCCGGGCGTACAGGCGAGCAAAGAGGACGACGAGTCTGTGCAGCAGTACATCGATATGGTCTGCGGGCGAATGGGGCCGGGACATCACATCGCAGTCGAGGTCGGCGACCGGCTCTTCCATGCCCAAGTCTCCCATTACCAGCCGGGAGAGATGTTGGCCGCTGTGAGTTCGGCCAGAGAGACCCCGGGCAACCTGGCCGAGTTCAATGACGCACCGATCGTGGTCGGGTACGCCTCTTCGGATGACACAGCGGTATATGTGATCGCACACGCGCCGCATGTGCGGGCGATCGTCAGGGCACAACTTGCACGAAGGTTGTTGAGCATCGTCGCTTTGGGTGTGGTCCTGGCAGTGGTGGTTACCCAGGTCATTGGCCGTTTGGTGGTTCGCCCGATCGAAACGTTGGTCGGCGCTGTGCGTCTGATACGCACCGGCGAATTGGGCGCCCAGGTGCCGGCGACCGGTTCGCTGGAGTTGGACTATCTCGCCGGTGAGCTCAACTCGATGAGCTCGGCTCTGGCTGAGGCGGATCGGGAACGACAACACCAGATGGAAAAGGCGCGCCGGGTACAGGAGCACCTCAAGCCCGACCCCGCGACCTACGAAGGGCTGTCCGTCGCCGAAGTCTATCAACCGGCGGACGAGGTCGCGGGCGACTACTTCGATATCGTCCGCCGAGATCAGGGCAAGCTAGTGGTTTGCGTAGCCGATGTTACCGGGCACGGTGTTCCTGCCGCAATGGGGGCCGCCATGCTCAAGGTCCTTTTCGCCTCGGCTACTGAGCAGGTCGACGAGCCCGAAGCGATCCTCGAAAGTATTCACGATGGATTTTCTCTGGCGTCGCTGGAGGAAGATTTCGTCACCATGATCGTTGCCCTGATCGATCCCAACCGGGGACGCATCAGGTACGCCAGCGCGGGGCATGAACCGGGTTATCTCTTCCGCCGTAACGGCGATATCGAGGTGCTCGGTCCAACCGGCCCGCTAGCTGGAATCGATTCCCTGACCGGTTGGGACGTCCGAGACCTGAGCGTCTCATCGGGTGACCGCGTGTTGATCGTCACCGATGGCATCACGGACGCAACGTCGCCCTCGGGAGAACGGTTCGGCACCGAACGGGTGCAATCGATCCTGCAAAAAAACGGATCATTGCCGGTCGACGACCTGGCGTCTCTGCTGTTGGATAAGGTCGCGGAACACTTGGATGGCGGGCAACAAAGGGATGACATGACCGTAGTCTTGTTGGAGGTCTGAGCCGCCCTCAATCCGGCTGCGAAGACAATCGGGATGAAAGAACGTGTGGAAGGGAAAGTCTATCTGATCGGGGCGGGGCCGGGGTGCCCGGACCTCATCACTCTCCGGGGGCTGCGAGCACTCCGAAAAGCGGACCTCGTCATCCTCGACAAGCTCCTGCCGCCGACGTTCGCCGCCGACCTCGGCTCCAAGGCCGAAACGATCTGGCTGGGCGACGGCGAGGTGCGCCGCAGCCAGGATGAGATCAACGAACTGATGATCGAGGCCGTACGCGCGGGGCGGACAGTCGCCCGCCTCAAGGGCGGCGATCCGTTCGTATTCGGACGTGGCGGCGAAGCGCTCGACGCGCTCGATGCCGCCGGCATCCCCTGGGAGGCGGTCCCCGGGCTGAGTTCGGGCATCGCCGCACCATCGAACGCCGCGTTCCCCCTCACCGACCGGGCTCGCGCTCGCTCTTTCGCTGCGGTTACGGCCCGGCGGATCGGGGGCGGGGTGAACGACCGCTTCCCAAGCGCCGACTCGCTCGTTGTCTTCATGGGCGTCGAGGCACTCGGTGATGTGGCCCGCCGGTTGATTGATTCCGGCTGGCCTTCGGACACGCCTGCGGCCATAGTCGAGCGGGCCACACAGCCGTGGGAACGGCGGATCTCCGGCCCGCTGGGTAAGATCGCTCACCTCGCCCGACAGGGGAACGTCGAATCACCGGCCCTTCTGCTCGTGGGGGCCGTCGCCCGGGATACCGGGACGCGCCGTACGCTGTTGTACACCGGGCTCGACCCGACGAACTTCCGGACGCTCGGAAACCTGATCCACTGGCCAGCGTTGCATGTGGTCCCTGATCGGGCCGGTTACGAGGCGTTGCCCGAGGTCGTCGCCGGGCTTCGCTCGGCCCGCTTCTCGGTGGTCATCTTCACCAGCAGAATCGGCGCCCGGTCGTTCTTCCGTGAGATTGAGGAGTACCAGCTCGATGCCCGGTCGCTCGGCGGGACGACCGTCGTGGCCGCCGGCGGGGGCACAGCACAGGTGCTCCGCGAGTTTGGAATCTTGGCCGACGTGGTCCCCGGTGAGCCCGGCTCGCAGGGCATCCTGCGGTCCACACATATCCGCAAGGACGACGAACTCCTCGTTGTTCAGGGCACCCACGCGCCCGGCGGGCTGTGCGAAGAAATCGCACGGCGGGGGGCAGCCGTCGTCCGGCTCGGCCTTCACCGCGTCGAGCCGAACCCGGACCTCGGACGCCCGCTGCCCGACCACGATGTCATCTACTTCACCAGCCCGTCCGGTGTTCGGGCCTGGCACGCGGCCTACGGCGACGCCGGCTTCGGGGCCGAGCCGTGGTGCATCGGCGACGTTACCCGTCAGCAACTGTCAGAATTTGGAATCGATGCGAAGGTGGTAAGCCCCCATGTTCCCGATTGAACGATCCCGCCGAACCCGACGAACTGAAGGACTCCGGCGGCTCGCCGGAGAGTCCGTTCTGACCCAGGATGACCTCGTGCTCCCGCTGTTCGTGATCGACGGGAAAGACCGGACGGAGGAGGTGCCGTCGATGCCGGGTGTTACCCGGCGGACGGCCGACCGGCTACGGTCATTCGCCGAGTCGATCCGCAGCCCGGCGGTGCTCCTCTTTGGCGTTCCGGAGGACCGCGAAAAGGACGAGTGCGGCTCGGCGGCACTATCGGATGACGGCTGTGTGCCCGCCGCGATCCGCGCCCTGAAATCGGAGCGCCCGGACCTGGTTGTCATCACCGATGTATGCCTGTGCGCATACCCCACGCACGGCCATTGCGGGGTCTCGCCGGACGGGTCCGGCCCCGACAACGACGCGACCCTGGAGTTGCTGGCCCAGATGGCAAACGTGCATGCAGGGGCGGGTGCGGATGTGGTCGCACCGTCGGCGATGATGGACGGGCAGGTCGCCGCCATCCGCCAGGCGCTTGATGGAGCCGGCCGGGGCCAAGTCGCCATCATGGCCTACGCGGCAAAGTTCGCCTCGGCATTTTACGGGCCGTTTCGGGACGGTGCCCGCTCGGCTCCGGCCTTCGGGGACCGGCGTTCGTATCAGCTTCCCCCGGCCAACCGGCGCGAAGCCGTCCGAGACGCCCTGCTCGATGAGCGGGAGGGGGCTGACTGGCTCATGGTCAAGCCGGCGATGCCATATCTTGACGTGATTGCCGACCTGCGCCGGGAGTCACGCCTCCCCATCGCCGCCTACCAGGTGAGCGGCGAGTACGCGATGCTCAAGCGGGCGACCGAGGCGGGCGCCCTCGATGAGCGTGGGGCGGTGCTCGAATCGCTGATCGGCGTCAAGCGGGCCGGGGCGGACGCCATCATCACTTATTACGCCGAGGAGGTTTGCGAATGGATCGGAAGATGAGCCGAGCGGCGCACCACCGAGCCCGAGCGATATTCCCGGGCGGGGTCAACAGCCCCGTTCGTGCCTTCTCCGCGGTCGACGGCGAACCGTTCCTGGTTGAACGCGGCGAAGGGGCGACCCTGGTCGACCTCGACGGGAATCGGTATGTGGACTTCCTGATGTGCTGGGGGGCGCTGATCCACGGGCACGCACACGAAGCGGTGAGAACGGCCGTGAACGAGGCGGCGGGGAAGGGCACCGGGTACGGACTTTCCTGCGGTGCCGAGGCGGAACTCGGCGAGTTGGTTTGCGATGCGTTCCCCTCGATCAACCGCCTGCGGCTGGTCAATTCCGGAACCGAGGCGGTGATGAGCGCCGTTCGCCTCGCCCGCGGCTACACCGACCGGGACAAGGTGATCGTCTTCGAGGGCTGCTACCACGGTCACAGCGACGGGCTGCTTGCCCAGGGCGGGTCCGGCCTGAGCACCTTCTCCATACCGAAAAGCGGAGGCGTGCCCGGTTCCACGGTCGAGCACACGCTGGTGGCCACGTATAACGATCCCGCGTCCGCCGAGCGCCGGGCCGAGGACACGGGCGACGGCCTGGCGGCAGTCCTCGTCGAGCCGGTCGCCGGCAACATGGGGGTGGTTCCGCCCGAGCCGGGCTTTCTCGAGGGGCTGAGAGAACTCTGCGACCGGACGGGGGCCGTGCTGATCTTCGACGAAGTGATAACCGGTTTTCGGGTGGCGTGGGGCGGCGCCCAGGAGCGGTTCGGCGTCCGGCCCGACCTGACCACCCTGGGCAAGATCATCGGGGGCGGGCTGCCGGTGGGGGCGTTCGGCGGCCGGGCGCAGATTATGGACCGACTCGCCCCGCTCGGCGACGTGTACCAGGCGGGCACGCTCTCCGGGAATCCGGTGGTCGCGGCGGCGGGGGCCGCGGCGCTTCGTCTGCTTCGGGACGCCGCCCCCTATGCTCGACTGGACGATCTGGCTCGCGCTCTTGCAGAAGGTCTGGAGTCCGCCGGCCAGTCCGCCGGGTTGCCGCTCCGAGTGAATCGCTGCGGCTCGATGCTCACCGGGTTCCATACCGCCGACCGGGTCCATGATTATGCCTCCGCACAACGGGCGGACCGGGGGCGTTACGCTGCCTTTTTCCGGGCGATGCTCGACCGAGGTGTACTCTTGCCGCCGTCGCCGTTCGAGTCCGCGTTTCTGTCCACCGCCCACTCGCCCGAGGATGTCGAGTTCGCCGTCGCCGCTGCCCACGATGCACTCCGGTCGTGCTCTTGACAATTGAGAGGACCAGCTCGCTTCGGCCGGCGATTCGGCGACCAGATGCTGTGCGGCACACAGACCCCCAAGCGCGGGAGTCTATCGAACATCGGCCTGGCAGTGGGCGACGGGGCCGCTTCGCTGCTTCTTGGCAAGACCGCCACATGAAACGGTATGGAAAATGAGTTGACACAACACGCTCCGGCGCCTATAATCCGAGTAGAATGGTAGGATATATGGCCCGGAAGCTATGGTGTGTTTTATGTTGAGGTAGTGAGGCAGAAATGGTAGTCAATGCGCGGGACTTGGAGAGCGCGAATGCAGAATGACATCCCGCGGCACGGTCTGCGACCGGCAACTGTCGGGGTGCACGGAGGATACGACGACGATCCTTCCACCGGCGCCACGGCGGTGCCCATTTTTCAGACGGCGTCGTATGCGTACGGCTCGACTCGCGACCTGGCGGATGTATTCCGAGGCCGGGCGCCGGGGCACGTGTACAGCCGCATCTCCAATCCCACCACGTACGCCCTGGAACGACGGTTGGCCCAGATGGAGGGCGGTGTCGGTGCCATCGCCACCGCCAGCGGCATGGGGGCTATTACCGCGGTGATGACGGCCCTGTTACGGGCGGGCGATGAGATCGTTTCGGTCCGGGGAATATTCGGCGGGACGGTGTCGCTTTTTCGCAACGTCCTCAGCCGGTTCAACATCCGAGCCACGCTCACCGCTCCGGACGCCGCGTCCGTATCGGCCGCCGTGACCGACGCGACGAAAGTCATCTTCGCCGAGACCATCGCCAACCCCGTCATGGACGTGCCGGACCTCCCGGCTCTCTCTGAGGTGGCCCGGTCGCATAACATCCCGCTGGTCGTGGACGCGACCGTCACCACACCGGCGTTGGCGCGGGTCAAGGACTTCGGAGCCGACGTGATCGTGCACTCGACCACTAAATTCATTAACGGGCACGGCACGGCAATCGGCGGGGCCATCGTGGACACGGGCAATTACCGCTGGGCGGAGGGGCGGTTCGAGGACCTGGCGTCTCTGGCTCGTAAAGCCGGACAGATGGCGCTGCTGGCCCGGCTGCGCAACGTGGTGTACCGCGACCTCGGGGCCTGCCCGGCGCCGCAGAACTCGTTTCTCATGCTCCAGGGGCTGGAAACGCTGTCGGCACGGATGCCGATCCATTGCAAAAACGCCCTGCGGCTGGCGGAATTCCTCGCCTCACTGCCGGGCGTGGAGTGGGTGAACTATCCGGGACTGCCAACTTCGCCACACAAACCGGTGGTGGACCGGTTGTACGGCGGGATCGGCGGAGCGATACTGACGTTCGGACTGGCCGGTGAGGCCGACCCGGCCCGGTGCATGGACTCGTTCGTCCTGGCCCGGCGAATGACCAACCTCGGCGATGCCAAAACGCTGGTGTTGCACCCGGCATCGACCATCTTCGCTGAGTATGACCGCTCGGAGCGGTTGAACCTGGGCGTGACCGACGATATGATCCGCGTCTCGCTCGGCATAGAGGATTTTGAGGACATACGGGAAGATTTCGAACAGGCGATTACCCAGAGCACGGAGAACTGAAATGGAAATAACAGTGAACGGTGATGCTGTAACGCTGGACGGCCCGCTGACGATTGCCCGGCTGCTGGTGGAACAGGAGGTCAAGATGCCGGATATGGTATCGGTGGAGCACAACGGGAAGATTCTTGATCGGGCCGAGTTCGACAAGCAGCAGGTCCGGCCGGGCGATACCGTGGAGTTCCTCTACTTTATGGGAGGTGGCGCGTGAACCTTACCGACGAACAGTTGGAGCGCTACAGCCGGCACATCATCCTCGAGCAGGTCGGTGCGACGGGGCAGGAGAAACTGCTGTCCGGAAAGGTGCTGATCATCGGAGCGGGCGGACTGGGCGCCCCGGCAGGGCTTTACCTGGCCGCCGCCGGCGTCGGCACGATCGGCGTCATCGATTCGGACAGCGTCGAGTTGAGCAATCTGCAACGGCAGGTCATCCACCACACCCCCGATGTGGGCACCCCCAAGGTCGAGTCTGCCGCCGCCAAAATGCGGGCCATCAACCCCGACGTGACGGTCAGGACTTACTTCGACCGCGCCGGGCCCGACAACCTGGTGGCATTGATGAGCGAGTACGACTTCGTGATCGACGGGACGGACAACTTCTCCTCAAAATACCTGATCAACGACGCCGCCTGGTTCGCCCGCAAACCCTTCTCTCACGCCGGCATCCTGCGCTTTTCCGGGCAGTTGATCACCGTGCGGCCGGGACAATCGGCCTGCTATCGCTGCCTGTTTCCCGACCCTCCGGAGCCGGGGGCTGTCCCCTCCTGCTCCCAGGCGGGCGTGCTGGGGGTGTTAGGGGGCGTGATTGGAACGCTTCAGGCCACCGAGGCGATAAAATATCTGCTGGGCGAGGGCGAACTCCTGACCGACGCCCTGCTCACCTACGACGCCTCGGGCATGGAGTTCCGAAAGGTCCCGGTCCGACGCAATCCCCGGTGCCGGCTGTGCGGGCCATCGCCGACAATTACCGTGTTGGAGCAACAGGACCAGGCGGTGTGCGACCTGTCCGGGAGTTGCAATTGCTGACGATCCCGAGGAACATCGTGGATGCGATGATCGAGCACGCCCATCGGTGCGCGCCGCAGGAGGCGTGCGGGGTGCTGTCCGGCTCCGATGGACGGGTGCGGAGCGTCTATCCGATGACCAACGCCGACGCCAGCAGCGAGCATTTCTCGCTGGTCCCGCGGGAGCAGTTCGATGTCGCCCGCAAAATTCGCGCCGAGGGGCAGGAAATGCTGGCCGTTTATCACAGCCATCCCGCGACGCCCGCCAGGCCCTCGCCGGAGGATATCCGTCTAGGCGTGGCACCGGGGATCGTGCATGTGATCGTCTCGCTGGCAGACCAGAACAAGCCCGCGGTCAAGGCCTTCCTCATCGAAGACGGCAAGGCCGCCGAAACGTCCGTTCGCATCACGAACGAAGACGAGGACAATGTATCGACGACATGACAACTGAACAACAACATAGCGACGACATGACGACTCCCGAACCGCTGTTGCGACTGCCCGGCAATGTCGTTCGAGACGTTCGGGGATACCGCAGCAAGCTCCAGCGCTTCCTGGACGGCGACATTTCCGATATTGCCTTCAAGGCCTACCGTGTACCGATGGGTGTTTACGAGCAGCGCGAAAACGGGCGGTTTATGGTCCGCGTGCGCCTGCCCGCCGGGCTGGTCTGGCCGTACCAGCTTCGCCGGGTGGCGGAGCTCAGCCGACAGTACGGCAGCGGGGTGCCCCATGTGACCACGCGCCAGGATATCCAGATACACGATGTCGCGTTGTCCGATACCGTCGAAGTACAGGAGGGGCTGCTGGAGGTCGGCTTGTCCGCCAGGGGGGGCGGCGGCAACACCGTCCGCAACATCACCGCCTGCCCAACCGCCGGAGCATGCCCCGGCGAAGCGTTCGACGTCCGGCCTTACGCCATCGCTCTGGCCGAGTACTTGCTGGCGTTTCAAAGCTCCTACAACCTGCCCCGCAAGTTCAAGGTCGCCTTCGCCTGTCGGGAAGACGAGGACGGTGCGATGGCCTCGGTGACGGACCTCGGCTTCTTTGCCCGAACCCGAGACGGACGCCGAGGGTTCAAGGTCCTTGCCGGGGGCGGCTTGGGATCAAATCCCCGCGTTGGCGTCCTGTTGGAAGAGTGGGTCGAAGATACCGAGTTCGTCGCCGTCGCCGAGGCGGTAAAACGGCTCTTCGACAAGCACGGCGACCGCAGCAACAAGCACGCCGCCCGGTTGCGGTACGTGCTCGACCGCGTGGGAGCGGAGCGTTTCCGCTCGCTGTATCTGTCCGAGCGGGACGCCCTGCGAACGGAAGGGCTTGTCGGCCCGGTTCCGGAACTGCGGCCGATCCCCTCGCGCCGGCGGGCTCCCGGCGACGCGGAGCCGGTCGAGATCGAGCCATCCCCCAACGTGCTCCCGGAAAAGACGCCCGGATTCCATACCATCCGGCTGAACCTGCTTCTGGGCGACATCTCCGCCGACGCGCTCGCATCCGTCGCCGATGTCGCCGAACACGTTGGCGACGGACTGGTCCGAGCCACGCAGCAGCAGGATCTGCTCATCGCCAGCGTGCCGACCGGGAAAGTCGGCTCTGTGCTGGACCGGCTTGAAGGGCTGGGCGAGGACGTGCTCGGGGCGAGCCGCCCCTCGATTGTCGCCTGCGCCGGGGCGTCCACGTGCAAGCTGGGCCTGTGCCTGTCGCGAGACCTCGCCAGGGCCATCGTTCGCCGTATGCGTGAGACCGACATTGCCGTCGAGAAAGCCCCGCCCATCCGTATCAGCGGTTGCCCGAACTCCTGCGGAAACCACTACGTCGCCGCTCTCGGTTTCGGCGGAAAAGCGCGGAGGGTGCAAGGTCGGCTGATGCCGTTTTACGATGTGTTCGTCGGCGGGGTCCTGGGCGCCGACGGTGCCCGGCTGGGGCAGTCCGTCGGCGCCGTTCCCGCCCGGGCTGTGCCCGACATGCTCGTCGAGGCCATCGCCGATGAAGACGACCAATGCACCGCCGCCCTGGAAGGGCTGATCGACAAGTACGCTGTCCCGCCGGAACCAATCCCCGACGAGTACTTTATGGACTGGGGCAAGACCGAACCATTCTCCCTCGCCGGGCGCGGTCCGGGAGAGTGTGGAGCCGGCGTTATGGACATCGTCGAGGCGGACATCGGGACGGCCAGGGCCGCCCTCTCCGCCGCCGAACGGGCGGACGAACCCGAGAAGAGCAGCAGCACCTATGAGGCCGTCATCGCAACCGCCCGGGCACTGCTGCCCTTGTACGGCGACGAGTTGGGCAAGGACCGCGAGATTCTAGCCGCCTTCGACAAGCACCTGCTCTCTGACGGGTGGGTCGATCCTGACACGCGCGGTCTGCTCGACGCCGCCGTGGACTGGCGCATGGGCGACAGGCCGCGGCTGGGCGACCTTCTCCAACAGGCCGCCGAACTGGCCGACCGAATCGAAGCTTTGTTCAAATCGGTAGACTCCAACCTCAACTTCCGCCTGCCTCGCGTCTTCGAGGCGTCCGACGACTCGAAGACGGACGATCATCCGGCCGACGCCTCCGACAACGTTTGCGACTTGCGAGGCGTCAAGTGCCCGATGAATTTCGTCAAGGCCAAGGCGGCACTGGAAGGCATTCCGGTCGGCGAATCGCTTGATGTGCTCCTGGACGACGGCGAACCGATCCGCAATGTGCCGGCAAGTTTCGCCGAACAGGGGCAGACCGTCGTAGACGTCCACGCCGAGGGAGAACACTTCCGGCTTCGCGTCCGCCGCGAAAAATAGACGCTGTCCCGAAGGCCACGTCCGCAGCGTCGCTGCCCCGCTTATCCCGGTGC
>PUPC01000134.1 GCA_003553185.1 Planctomycetota bacterium
CGAATGTCTCGAGATCATGTCTTCCCTCTTGTTGAACCTGTCGCACAAACGTCCCCGGCCGGCCGCCGGTCCACGATGAACCCGGCATCGAGCAAGCCGGAGCGTGACGATCCATCTATCATCTCTATCGTATAGCCGCGGGCGGCGGGGGTCAAGAAAAAACCGCCCGCGAATCCTTCCAGCAGAGCACCGGGAGACACCTGTGGAATTTTTCCCGATCGCGCTCCGGAACCCGATGGCGGCCAACGGCCTGCGACGATTTCGGGTCGTTTCGTAAAATTGGTTTTTCGGACCCGCCTCTGCGGGACCCCTGAAGCACGGAACCTCCATCCTGAAAAGAGGTTACGACACAGTCCGGCCGCGGCCGACCGTCGCGGGCCGCGCGGACCTTCTATGTATATACCGCAGGAACCGGGCCAGAACAGGAAACGCCAAAACGCCGAACGACCGCGCCGCGTGCCGTGCCGTCAACCCCTCTCCCTGCCGGATGAGGTTCGGTCGCGAAAGGAACCGCAGATGAACGCCGATAAACGGAGATCACCTCTCCCAGGCGGGTGGTTCGATCACCTGTTTCGCATTTCGGAATTCGATATTCGGACTTTTTTTAGCCCGTGCCACAAAGCGTTGAGCCCGTACCGCCGGACTCTCGGAACGCAAGGCGCAGCCCAAAGCAGCGTTTTTGTGCTCGCCAATATGCCCTCAACCCCTCTCCCTGGCAGGGAGAGGTCGGCCGCGGAGCGGGCGGGTGAGGGTTGATCGCGAATGGAACCGCCGATGACCGCCGATGAACGGAGATCACCCCTCCCAGGCGGGTGGTTCGATCACATGTTTCGCATTTCGATATTCGGAATTCGATATCCCCCCTTCTCTCTGCCGAGTGGAGGTCGATCGGCCGGACTGGTCGCCCCGCCTGTGAAATGGAATTTCGTACTTGACTGATATTACCATTGGCGATAAGCTTGCATTGCGCCTCGTATCTACGGCTCTTTCTGGGATATCCACGGGGGAACAATACGGAGGTGAAGGAGATGGCTTCGCATCTGACGGTGGACCGGGAGCGGATCGCGGCGTTCTGCCGGAAGTGGAAGATCCAGGAATTGTCGTTGTTCGGGTCGGTGCTCCGGGACGACTTCCGCCCCCAGAGCGACGTGGACGTGCTGGTCGTGTACGAGGAGGGAGCGGAGCGCGACCTGTGGGACCACCTGCACGCGGAAGAGGAGTTGACCGAGATTCTCGGCCGGGAGGTGGACCTGGTGGAGAAGCCGGCGGTTCGGAACCCGTTCCGGCGGCGGCACATCCTGTCGAACCGGGAGGTGATCTATGCGGGCTGAGGAGCGCGACGCGGCCTATCTGTGGGATATGCGGGAGGCCGCCCGTGATGCCCTGCGCATTCTCGGGGAACTGGACGCACGCGAGTTTGTCGCCCCGGAACACGAGACGGTCCGTCTCGCCATCGAGCGAAAGCTGGAGGTGCTTGGGGAAGCAGCTCGACGGGTAAGCGAACCCTTCCGGACGGAGCACCCGGACATTCCGTGGAAGGACATTGTCGGCCTGCGAAACGTGATCACGCACCAGTACGAGAAGGTCGATTACAAAGTGCTCCATGGGGTCGTACGCGGGCGCATCCCCGACCTGCTTCGCCAACTGGACCCGCTGGTGCCGCAGCCGCCGGAAGACGATGCCTGAGCGAGTTCCGGTTCGACGCCAACCACGATCTCAGAACAAAGCCATCGAGGCGGTTACCGACCTCTTCGACGGGCGGGCGCGCGCACAGGGCGGGATGACATTCGAGGCCAGGGCACTCGGGCTGGAAGCCCGTGCCACAACAACGATGGCACCGCCGCCGTCCCGTCCCCTGAAAGAAACAGCTACGTCCGGGACCAATGTCCGCGTAATAACGAGCCGCGGGCGTTGTTACAGGTCGGTGTTGGGGATGACGAGGGGGCGGCCGTGGTGGATGTGGAGTTCGACGGGGACGCCGTACACGTCCTCGATGAGCCCGGCCTTCATCTCGTCGATGGGCCCGGCGGCATAGACGGCCCCGTCCTTGAGCAGCAGGAACTTGTGGGCGAACCGGAGGGCGGTGTTGAGGTCGTGCATGGTCATCATCGCGGCGACGCGGTGCTCGACGACGACCCGGCGGATCAGGGAGAGGATTTCGAGCTGGTTCTTGAGGTCGAGCGAGCTGGTCGGCTCGTCGAGCAGGAGCAGCTTCGGCTCCTGAACGAGTGCCCGTGCGATGGCGACCTTCTGCAGCTCGCCCCCGCTCAACTGGTCGATGTATCGCAGGGCCAGGTCGGCCAGGTGGAGCCGTTTCAGGGCGGAATCGACGGTCTTCAGGTCGCGGTCCGACGCCCGCCCCTGCAGGTGCGGCTTCCGGCCCATGAGGACGGCGTCGAACACGGTGAGCCGGGCGGGCTCGACCCGCTGGGAGACGTACCCCATCGACCGGGCGATCCGGTCGGGCGGCGAGCCGAGCACGTCGCGGCCCTCGAGCAGGATCGTGCCCCGCTGTGGCCGGAGGATGGCGTTGATGCACCGGAGGGCCGTCGTCTTGCCCACGCCGTTCGGGCCAAGGATGGCGAGCAGCTCGCCCTCGTTCACCCGGAACGTCAGCTCGCGGAGGACGGGGCGACTGCGGTAGGAGAAGCAGACGCCGTCCACGTCGAGCATCATCGGCGGCCCCCCCGGACGATGAGTGCGAGGAACACGGGCGCTCCGAGGAACGCGGTCAGCACCGAGACGGGCAGGATGTGGGGGGCGAGCATCAGCCGGGCCGCGGTGTCGGCGGCGAGCAGGAGCAGCCCGCCGAGTACCAGGGACGCGGGCAGCAGGAACCGATGGTCGCCGCCGATGAGCCGCCGGACGATGTGGGGGACGACGAGGCCGACGAACCCGATGATGCCGAGGAACGCGATGAGCGTGGCGGTGACCAGCGACGCGACGGTCATCCCGAGCAGGCGGACCCGGCCGACGGGCACCCCCAGCCCGCGGGCGGTCTCGTCGCCGGCGTCGATCGCGTTGTAGTTCCAACTGTTGAGCGAGAAATAGACCGTCGCGGCGCAGGTGACGACCGTGAGGACGCCCAGCTCGCCCCAACTCGCCCGGGCGGTGTCGCCGAACGTCCAGAATACCATCGCGCTCAACTGCACGTCGTCGGCGAAATACTGGAGGAACATGGTGGCGGCGGTGAACAGCGAGCCGATCGCTACCCCGGCCAGGATCATCACCTCGGGGCCGGCGCCGCGGAGGTGGCTGACCGCCATGATGACGGCCACCGCGACCAGGCACAGAACGAACGCGCTGGCGGTGGTCAGCGTCCGGTTCGTGATGATGACCGCGGTGGCCTGGGACGAGGTCATCACCCCGCCGCCGAACACCA
>PUPC01000303.1 GCA_003553185.1 Planctomycetota bacterium
CCGCCGTCGATTCCTGCTCCACCAATATTTCTCTTGACCTGAGGCCTGGATATCGCCATGATTGTACTTTACTGATTACTTTTTCCCCTGTACGGATCACCGAGATGTGTCGGCTTTCTTTTCGTCCCGCCTCGACACCGGCGAACCGGGCTGCTCGCTCGGTGGCGTCGGCGCATCGCCCTGAGGAGCCATTGGCCTGATGCTGGAAGAACGCGCCAAGGTGGTGGCCGTCCATAACGGACGTGCGACCGTCGAGCTCGAGCCCTCCGGCCATTGCGGCGGCTGTGCGATGGCGGCGTTATGCGGCGAGCGGAAGTACCGGTTCGAGTTGGACGCCGTGGACGGCTTGGAGTCCGGCCAGACCGTCATCGTGGCCCTCGACCGCTCCGGCTCGCTCCGGGGCATCCTGCTCCTGTTCGGCCTGCCGCTGGTCGGGCTGGTGAGTGGGGTGCTGCTCGGCCAGCATTACCCTGTTTTTGGCCTGTCCCCCGAGGTGAGTTCGGCCGCTCTGGCTTTGATGTTTGTGGCAGTGGCGGCCGTCGTCGCTCTCATCTACGAGAAGAAGGTGGCGACAAAGCACATCCCCCAACCAACAATCGTGAGAACGGAAGACCAATGAAACAACCATATCCCCTGATTTTCGAGCCGCTGCTTTTGGAGAAGGAGTTCTGGGGCGGCCGGCGTCTCAGCGAGGTGCTCGATAAGGAGCTGCCGTCGGCGAGCAAGATCGGCGAGTCGTGGGAGGTCTCGGACTACCCGGGCCAGGAAACTCGAGTCGTCAACGGGCCATTGGCCGGGCAGTCGCTCCGTCGTCTTGTCGAGGAGGACGTGGACGACGTGGTCGGCGGGTCCGAGCTTCTTCAGGAGGGGCGGTTCCCGCTGCTGGTCAAGTATATCGATGCCGCCGAGACACTGTCCGTACAGGTACACCCCGACAACGAGTATGCCCGCGCCCACGGCGAGATATCGGGCAAGAAGGAGGCGTGGTACGTGGTCCACGCCGAGCCGGGCGCCCAACTGATCCGCGGGGTCACCGAGGGGACCGACCGGGCGTCGTTCGAGCAGGCCGTCGCCGACGGCAAGCTCGACCCCTGCCTGCACACCTTCGCCCCGCAGGCCGGCGATGTCATCATGATCCCCTGGGGGATGGTACACGCCATCGGGAAGGGTATCGTGCTGGCCGAAATCCAGCAGACGTCCGATGTCACCTACCGGGTTTACGACTGGAACCGGGTGGACGCCCAGTCCCAGGGCCGGGAGCTGCACGTCGAACAGGCCCTCGACGTGATCCGGTTCGAGCCGCCCGACCGCGACACCTGTGAGCGCAAGCTGCTGGAGGAGAACGGCGGCCGCCGGTTCGAGGTCGTCAACTGCGACAAGTTCGTGGTCGAAATCATCGAGCTGGACGACACGGTCGAGGACGCTCCGCCCGAGGGCCGGTTTGCCCTGCTCAACGCAGTGAGCGGCGGTGTGGTCATCGAGTCGTCCGCCGGCGAGACCGCCCTCCCGCTGGGGGCCAGCGCGCTCATTCCGGCCTGCATGCCCGGATACACCATCCGGGCCGAGGGCGAGCCCGCCACCCTGCTCCGCTCATATGTGCCCGCCGCCCGATAGTCGGGGCTTGTGGGGGCCGAACGGCCGCGCTATACTTCCGGTATGAAGCTCGCGATCATCGGGCTGCCGCAATCGGGCGTGACCACCGTGTTCAACGCGCTCACCGGCCGGCACGCGGACCCACACGCGTACACGAAGCCGGACGAGTTGAACCTGGCGGTGGTCAAGGTGCCCGACCCACGCCTGGACTTCCTGTCCGAACATTATCAGCCGGACAAGGTGGTGCACGCCGCCATCGAGTACGTCGAGGTGCCCGGCCTGTTCGCCGCCACGACGGGCGGGGCCAGCGCCGACGCCGGGGCCACGGCGACCGTCAGAGACTGCGACGCGACCGTGAAGGTGCTCCGCGCGTTCCACGCCCCAGACGCCCCGAACCCGCGCGGCGATAACGACCCGGTGCGCGACCTGCGCGACATCGACGACGAACTGCTCACCCTCGACCTCGCCATCATCGAAAAGCGGGTCAACCGTCTGCGAAAGGACATACACAAGCCGACGCCCGAGCAGGAGCAGAACAAGGTCGAGCTGGCCGCCCTCGAGAGATGCCTGGCCGCGCTCGAAGAGGGGCAAGAGCTCCGGGATGTCCACCTCTCCGACCGGGAGGAAAAGCTGCTGCGGGGCTACGGGTTCCTGACCATCCAGCCCTGCATCCACGTGCTCAACATCGACGAATCGGACATCGGGGGCGACATCGTCCCGCCCGATCTGCCCGCCGACCGGTCCCTGGCCTTCTGCGCCGAGCTCGAGTCGGAGCTGGGCGAGCTCGATCCGGACGACCGGGACGAGTTTCTCCAGGACCTCGGCATCGACGAGCTGGCCCGCGACCGCCTGGTCCGAATGTCATATCGGATCCTCGACCTGATCACGTTCTTCACCCACAACAAGTCCGAGGTCCGAGCGTGGGCGCTGGAGAAAGGGGCGACCGCACTCGATGCGGCGGAGACGATCCACTCCGATATGGCTCGCGGTTTCATCCGGGCCGAGGTCGTGAACGCCGACGACCTCCAGCAGGACGGGTCCGAGCGCGAGGCCCGTGCCCGGGGCCACATCAAGACCGAAGGGCGCGACTACGTGGTCCGGGACGGCGACATCATCACCATCCGCTTCAACGTGTGACCAATGCCCAACATCCTCTACGTGAGCCATACCGCCCGCATCGCCGGGGCCGAGCGAAGCTTGGAGCTCCTGCTCGACGGGCTTGACGATCGCTACCGGGCGACCGTCGCCCTGCCCGAGCAAGGGCCGCTGACCGACCTGCTCGACCGAATGGGTACCCCCCATCTGAGCGCGCCTCTCGTCCGGCTGAAGCGGACCCGGAACCCCGTTCGCCTGTTCCGATATTTCTGCAGTTGGCGCCGGGCGATCCGGGCCATCGGGCGGCTCATCGACGAACAGGGCATCGACCTGGTGCACGCGAACTCGACGACGGCCCACCTGTTCGCCTGCCCGGCGGCACGGCGGGCGGGCGTCCCCGCGGTCTGGCACATCCGGGACATAAGTTCGCCCGGCGGATGGCTCGATCGGATGATGACTCGAAATGCCGCCGCAATCGTGTGTGTCTCCGAGGCGGTCAAGAACCGCCTGGTCCACCCGGACCTCGCCGGGCCGAAGGTCACCGTCATTCACAACGCCGTCGATACCGAGGCGTTCACGCCGGGCGACCCGATGACGGTCCGATCCGAGCTCGGACTGGACCGCGAGGCGCCGGTCGCCGGGATCGTCGGCCAGGTCGTGCCGTGGAAGAAGCACCACCTGTTCCTCGAGGCGGCAGCCGAGGCCGCCCGGGAGGTCGAGGGCGCCCAGTTCGTTGTGGTGGGCGATAATCGGTTCGGCGACTTTCCCGGCATTCTCGACCGGCTGCGTGCCCAGGCCGAACGGCTGGGGATCGGCGACCGTGTGCATTTCCTCGGCTGGCGGGACGACATCGCCGCGGTCATCAACTCGCTCGATGTGCTGGTCACCACGTCGGCGGAGGAGGAGGCGTTCGGCCGGGTGGTGATCGAGGCGATGGCGTGCGGCAAGCCGGTCGTCTCGTTCCGATGCGGTGGCCCGGTCGAGATCATCCGACACAACGAGACCGGGCTGCTGGTGGACCCGTATGACACCGATGCGATGGCCGAAGCGATGGCCGGGCTGCTCTCCGACCGGGCTCGGGCCGCCGAGATGGGCCGGGCGGGCCGGGAGGTCGCCTGCCGGGACTTCTCGTCCGACGCCCACGTGACGAACGTCCAGGCCCTTTACGAACGACTGCTGAACAGGAGCCGCCGATGAGGATCGGAATCGATGCCCACCTGGTCACCGCCCAGCCGACGGGGGTCGGCAAGTCGATCGTCCGCACCATCGAGACGATGGCCGACGCGGGCCCCGAACATACGTTCGTGGTATATGGCAATCGTGCCTTCCCCGACGCCCTCGATGGCCGGTCCAATTGCCTAGTGGTGCGCTCGCCCTTCATCGCCCGGTCCCGTCCCCTGCGCATCGTGCACGAGGCGGTACGAATGCCGGGCCGTGTCCGCCGCGACGGGATCGACGTATTTTACGCGCCCGGCTATGTGTTCCCCGGGCGCCTGCCGGTCCCCGTCGTCCAGGGCATCTACGATCTGAACGCGCTCAAGCATCCGACGCTCGTCCGGCAGAGCACTCGCCGCTACTATAAACTGGCCCTGCCCATCTCGGCGGAACGGGCGCGGCTGGTGCTGGCCCCGACCGAGGCGGTGGCCGACGACATCCGGCGGATGCTCGAGGTCCCGGCAGACCGTATGCGGGTCGTCCATCTGGCGGTCGAGGACAAGTTCCGTGAACAGGAGTTCGACGCGGCCGACGCCATCCGGAAATACGACATCGAGCCCCCCTACATCCTGTTCGTGGGCAACATCGAGCCGAACAAGAACCTGATCCGGCTCGTCGAGGCGTTTTTCGCCGCCCGGCTGAACCGGGGCCTGCCCCACCGGCTGGTCATCGCCGGCAAGCGGAGGCGGCACGCCCGCCACCTGTTCCGTGCCGTCCGGGAGCTCGGGTGCGGCGATGCCGTCGTGTTTCCCGGCTATGTCGCCGAGGAGGACCTGCCCGCCATGTATGCCGGTGCGGACGTTTTTGTCTATCCCTCGATCGCCGAGGGGTTCGGCCTCCCGCCCCTGGAGGCGATGAGCGTCGGGACGCCGGCGATCACCTCCCAGGACGCTGCCGTCGTCGAGGTGACCGGCGACGGGGCACTGCACGTCGAGGCGACCGACCTCGCCGGGTTCCGGCACTCGTTGGAGAAAGTGCTCACCGACGAGGGCTTCGCCCGGGACCTGATCGACCGAGGCCGCCGGGTGGCCGGCCGATACCAATGGGCGGAGACGGGGCGACAGACACTGGAGGTCGTCCTTGAGGCCGCGTCGTTCGGCGGCTGAATTCGGCGGGATCAAGGGCTCCCGGGGACGGTTACGGAGGGCTCGAGCTCGCGTTCCACACCGATGACGAGGCACGCGATATACTCGAGCGGGTGCGCCATGCGAACGTGCATACACAGAAGCCGCAGACCAACCATGACCTGCGGTTCATCGCCAAGTACCCGGACATGGCCCGCCAGATACTCACGATGACCCCGCCGGGGGGAAATAACTGAGGTCCCCTTCTGGAGCTCGGCAGCAGACGAACCCAAACAGCGAAGAAGCGGGCAGGCCAATCTCTCGGCCTGCCCGCTTCCGACTGGTTTCAATTATGACCGCAGTAACGCCGGCCTCTCAGACATCCGGCGGTCGGTTGCGATCCTACTCCTTGAGTTCGATGTGTTTCGCCTGCGATTCGCTCGATTTGGGCAGGCGGAGGTGCAGCACCCCCTTGTCGAGCCGAGCTTCCGCGGCCGACTCGTCCACCGATGTGGGCAGCCGGAAGGAGCGCTCGACGTGGGTAAACCGGCGCTCCGACAGGTGCTTCTTGCCCTTTTTCTCTTCGGTCTTCCTTTCGGCGCTGATCGTCAGCAGGCCATCGTCGAGGGTAACGTCGACCTCGTCCCTGTTGAAGCCGGGCAGTTCGGCCTCGACGCGGATCTCGCCGTCGCTCTCCTCGACATCGACGGGGTACGCTCCGCTCATCTCGTCTTCCGGGTCGAGCGTCTCTCCACGGAGTCGATGAAACAGGCGTTCGAGTTCGGTCTCGGCCAGGGATGCCGGGTCGTACCATCTTCCCTGTCTGCGAAATGCGATCGGTAACATAAATGCGTCCCTCCTTTGCTTCCCATGTGCCGGCGATAGATCGTATGGAGTCGCCGGCAAGCTCCGATGCTCTACTCGTCGCTACTCACTTCTTCGAGGACCTCGGCTGCGGCGTCGTGCCCGATGTCCCGGACCGCCAGGTCGCCCAGCGAGAGAATCCCGACGGGCTGCCCTTCCTTGTCCTTGACGAGCAGCCGGCGAATCTTCTTCTCTTCCATGATGCGGGCCGCATCCTTCAATGATGCGTCGGTGTCGCACCAGGCCACGTCTTCGCTCATCACCTCTCGGACCGGCGTGGAGTCCGGGTCGCGGTGCTCCGATACGGCCCGGATCACGATGTCGCGGTCTGTCAGGAACCCTTCAAGGCTGGTTTCCGAACCGACTGCCACCGAGCCGATGTCCTGGTCCCGCATCATGCAGGCGGCATCGCTGAGCGAGCTCTCCGGAGCGATTGTTGTGAGCTTCTTCGTCATGATATCACGAACCTTCATCGCCATTCCTCCTTCACTTACCTCTCGTAACTGAATTGAGCCCCTTCTGACCAATAAGGGGCTCGGCCATAGTGTGCGAACAATCTATCTTCGAAATCGCGGTCGATGACCTCGGTCGGGTTATACTCGGGGCTGTCCACCATGCGGTCCGGGTCCAGCTCGAGTATCACCAGGTCGGACTCCGGCTCGATCCGTTCGATCCAGTCCGCCGCCAGCAGCAGCATCCTGCCCGGTTCGGCCATTGTCGCATCGACCACGATGTAGCGGATCACCCACAGCCCGTGCTCGACAATGCAGTCGGTGATCGGGCCGACGGTCTCGTCACCCGCTTTCGCCTCGTAATTGAGGATTTCTCGGGCACTTTGCAGATGCGGGTCGGCGTCGGCCTCAGCAGACGGCGCAGCTCCCTCGCCGGGGGCCGGATCGGTTCGCCGTCCGACTTCCTGGGGCGGCGGCAACTCGTAGTAATCGGCCAGCTCCGCCTCGTGCCGGGGCGAAACCGGGATCGTGAGGTCCACCTCGGGGCTGTTCTGGACCTGGTCCCGGGTCAGCCCGACCGGGATCGACTCGGTGCTCCAATCCCATCCGGCACCTTGCTCGAACGCGTCCTCCTCGGGCGTCTGGGCCGAAGCGGTCGAGATAAGGACCTGGCGGCCCGCAAGCCACGTACCGGTATCAACGACAAAATATCGGATCACTCCGGTGTGGCAGTCGAAATACAGGTCCACGACCTCGCCGATCTGCCCGTCCGTGGCCTCAATCCCGTAGCCGATCATCTCGTTTGCACTGCTGAGCATGACTTGAAACCTCCTGTTTTCTCTTACGGACACATGATGCGCCCCTTTCGAAGAATGGACAACCCAACTTTGATCGGTTCTGGTGTAGAGTTTGCCGATAAATACCGTGGTGCTTGGTTCGACACGCGCCCGCCGCCGCTCGTGGTAGAATCGGGGACGCAGAAAACCTGCCCTTCCCTACGGAACCGTAGTACCCGACCGGCTTGCATCTCTGCTGTGACCTTGTAAATTATGTCTTACATGAGCAATTCTCTGTACTTGGACATTGATGGCTATTTTGGCAAAATAGTGCCGGCGAGACACGCCGGCCGCACAGCCGGAGAAGGAGGGCGCCTGTATGGCAGTAAAAATCGAGATGGAAGCGGAAGGCAACGTGCTCGTCGTTCATCTGACCGACGCCTTGAAGAAGGAGGATTACGAGAAGTTCGTCCCCGCATTTGAACGGGTCATCGAGGAACAGGGCACGCTTCGCATTCTGATCAAGATGGAGGACTTCCGCGGCTGGAAGGCGGGGGCCTTGTGGGCGGACATCAAGGTCGCCTTCAAGCACTTCAGCGATATCGACCGGCTTGCGTTCGTGGGCGAGAAGCGGTGGCAGAAGGGGATGAGCGTCTTCTGCAAGCCGTTTACCGCCGCCAAGATACGCTATTTCGAGCCGGAAGAGGAAGACGACGCGCTGGCGTGGTTGAAGGAATAACCGGGGACCCAACGAAGAGGAGAACGATGATACGGACGATTGTAGTGTCGGCAGACGACAGTAACTGTGCCCAGGTCGCCCAGCAGCACGCGATCAACCTGGCGGGGCCGATCGGCGCCCGATTGCGGGTGCTCGCCGCCTGGCCCGAGGATCAGGCCCGGCAGATGCGCGAGCAGGGCGAAGACCCCGAGGCCCTGGCCCAACAGAAGATACGTGATATCGCGGACGAGGCGAAAGCCGCGGGCGTCGAGGCGAAGGGCAGCTACCGGGCGGGGAAGATCATCCGGAATTTGCTCGCCGAGGCGCGGGAGGCAGACCTGCTGGTGGCCGGCATGCCCACCCGCGAACAGGCCCGGGGCCACGCCCTGACCGAAGCGCTCCTGGAGGAGGGGCTTCCCCTGTTTCGCCGGTCTGAATCGATGCTGCTGGTGGTCTGCGACCCGCCGGAACCACTTGAGACGGTCCTGGTGAACTACCGCCCCGGGCTCCCGGGCAAGCAGGCCCTTCGCGTCGCCACGTGGCTCGCCGAGCAGACCTGCCGCCGCTTGGCGGTATGCTGCATCCGCCGCGAAAGCGCAGACGCCCGGGAGCTCGCCGCCGTCGCACGGCGCTATGTCGAGGCGTTCGACCTCGAGGAGACCGAGGTTCTGGAGAAGACCGGCGGGCCGGACGACCACAACGAAGTCCTCCAGGCCGCCGAGTCCACCGGGGCCAACTTCATCGTCCTCGGCAACGAATCGCACAAGCTGTACGAACGGCTCTTCCGCCAGCCCAGCGCAACCGATGTGGCGCTGGAGACGCGCATCCCGGTCCTCATCGCACGATGACGCCGCCCGGACCGATCAGCCGGATGTCGAGAACCGCAGCATCGCTGCGGCGTCGAGTTCGCCGGGCACGTCGGTGCGAGGCAATACGAAGACTTGGCCTCCGCCCCTCTCGGTGAGGAGTGCCGCCGCGTTCAGCAGGTCCTCGTCGCCGGATTTCGGCTCGTCGTGGATGTCGATGGACGCCTGACCGTCGCCCAGCCGTCCCCAGCACTCGGCATCTTCGGCCAGGAACAGCGTGTCGATCTGGCGATTCCCCGCCGCCTTCAGAATGCTCTCGACGTCGGTCGCCACCCGGTCTGTCCCGGCGATCCGCTGATATCGTTTCAGTGCGGCCCGGTGCTCCGCCCCGAAATCGTCGCTCACCACGTCGAGAGCCGAATCGTGCAGTTCCTTCGGCGATTTCTGCTCGTAATTGCCGTGGAGCAGATGGTCGCCCAGACCGGGGTACTGGTTCGCCTGGCGGTATATGCTCAGCATCGGTTCGGCGGCGGCGAGCACCAGGGGGACTCGCTGGTCGCCGATCTTCTTATACACGGCCGCATCGACGCGGTGGCAGTACTCGGCCACCCACTTCTTCTTATCGCTGTCGTCGAGGCCGTCCCCGTGGCCGTGGTACATGGCCGGCCGGCCCTTGCCCGGCCCGCGCTCCTGGCTGCCGGTGTGGAATTCCACGTGCGGCTCCGGGCCGTCCAGCCGGATGGCTGCGGCCAGGTTTTCGGGTGCCTCCTCCAACTCCACCGATCGGATGCCGAACCGCGACGCCTCGAAGAACCGGACAGACTTCTGCCCCAGCGCGAGGATGTAGAACCGGCTGTCGCCGTGTACGAGCGGAAACAGCGGCTTGAGGTAGAAGTGACGGCCGACCATCACGGTCTCGTCCAGGGCAACCGGCACGCGATAAATGTGGGGCCTGTCATCGACGTACACCGCCAGCCCGTCGCTTTGTCGCCGCCAGAACGGCTGGTCGTCCACCAGCGGCCACAGCGGATCTAGCTTCTCCCGGGCGTCCGCCTCCCGAAGGCCATTCCTGCTGAGTTGTTCTACCCCCTTTCGGATGAGGTTCTTGAACCGGATGGGGTCCTGACGAATCTCGGTCCCGGCCCGGTGCGTCGGCATCAGGATCGATACGCTGTGCGGTTCGTCGTGATCGGCGAGCGTCCGAAATTCCGTCTCCATAATTCTCGGCATGCCGTTCCTCCTTGCTCAGTCTGTTAGCCAAGCCATCCCTTTAGAATACCACAATTACTTCCTGCGACAATCGCCCACTCCCGACTTACGCGTGGCCGCTTGAATATTCTCTGTGTCGTTGTCCGCCCTATAAAGAAAAAGTGCCGCATAAACTGCGCTGTCCGTCGTAAAAAATACCATACCAGAACAGGGCCAACGATGACAATAGAATCGATCCGACGACTGTTGCCGTCCGCTCTATCGTTGATATCATCCATACCGTTACCCAGTGGTCAGAAGACGGCACGATGAAAAGGTCGCCCGCACGATGATCGCTCTGATCCGGCCGACCGCGATAACCGCGCCACCGACAGGAACAGATGGCCCAACGTTGACTGAAAAATCAGAGGCGCGTGAGTAGCATGCTGGCCGGCCATCTGGACGCTGTAACCGTGTTCCGTCATCATGTTCGTCTGTTACGCACAAGGATAAACGAGCTTGCCAGGAGATACCATATGCTGTATTTGATTGCCCTGTTTTTCGCTGTCCTCACGGCCCTGGCTGGGGTCTACGGATTTGGAAGTTATCCCCGCGGTTCGCCGGCCGTCGCTCGCATCATCTTCTTCGCGTTTCTCCTTATGTTTCTGGTGACCATCATCCGGATCGTCCTGAGATGGTCTCGCCTGCGAAAAGAGAAGGAACTGGACCCGCCGAAGACGCCTCTGCAAGAGCAAAAAGAGAAGACGAGCTAGCGCCCGAACCGCCAGTTTCCCGACTTCAAGCAGTCGGAACCGGTCCAGTATCAGCCCCCGGCCCGGCCGGCCCCCCGGCCAGAAGCTGCTTCACGCCCTCGTCGGTCAGGTCGCCGAACTCGCGATAGAACGAGGCCACAGCAAAGGGTGGGCGCTGCTGTGCCACAAAGCAGAAGACCTCATCGACATGCGGCTCCAGCCGCCGGAGCGAGTCCATCGGCGAGACGGGCACGCAGAGGGTGATCGGCCCGCCGCCCGCCTGCCGGGCGCTGCGCACCGCGGCGAGCATTGTATAGCCCGAGGCCAGCCCGTCGTCCACCAGGTACACGTGCCGGCCCTCGAGGTCGGGAGGTCTCCGTTCGCCGCGATACTGCTCGGCCCGGCGGACCACCTCGTCGAGCACTTCCTCTCTGATCCGTGCGATCTCCTCCGCCGGCAGGCCGAGTTGTTCGACCATCGCTTCGTTCAGGACGGTGCTCCCGTCCGGGGCCACCGCCCCGAAGCCCGCCTCGGGCGACCGGGGGATGGGGAGCTTTCGGACGGGCATCACGTCGAGCGGGATGCCGAACGCCCGGGCCATCGGTGCGGCAACGGGCACACCGCCGCGGGGGACGGCCAAGACCACGGCCTGCGAATGGTCGGACGGGCGGACGAACTCCGCCATCGTGTGGCCGGCATCGGTGCGGTCCATGAACAGCGGGAACGGCCGTTCGACCACCCGGCCGATCTCGATGCGTGGGCCGCTGTCGGTTTCCTCGACGCCGTTCAATTCCATATCGGCTATCGCTGTCCGGCGTTCCAGTCCCCGGGAGAAGCTCCAGCCGCGGTGTTCGGCCGCAGGCGGCTATTGCCAGTATCCCGGCCGGCCATAGTAATCGTACAGGCGAACCTCGTCCTTGCGGTTGATCGGCATGTCGGACCTGAACTTGGGTGCGTTCTTGATGTCTTCGCGCGTGGCGGCGACCACGACCTCCGACCGGTCCCAATCGATCTGCTGCGTCCACCCAGGCGAGACGAGTACCTTCCCGCCGGGCAGCAGCCGATGGGTATCTACGACCAGGTATCGGATGACCCAGTTGCGGGTGTCGGCGATCATGTCGTGCACGTGGCCGACCTCGCCGTCACTCGCATGAACGTGGTAGTCGACCACCTCGCAGAAGCTCCGCAGGTCGGGGTCGCCGGTGATCTTCAGGCCGTCCTCTGCCTCCCCGACCGGTGGGATGGGGACCTCCGGTTCGGCCTCGCCCGGCTGGACCCAATACGGTGCCCAGGAGTAATGCTTGGCCAGCTCTGCCTCGTGCTGACGCGAGACGGGCAGGTCAGTGTCGATACTCGGGCTGTTCTCGATCTGCTCGCGGGTGAGCTCGACCGGGAGCACGAGGTCTTCCCAGTTCGGCTCGCCCACCGATTGGGGCGAAATGAGGACCGGCTCCTCGCTGAGCAGGCCGACTGTATCGACCACGAAATAGCGGATCGCCCAAAGATAGTCGTCGAAATAGGTATCTTCTACCCGTCCGAACGTGGCATCCACCGCCTTGACCTGGTATCCCAGGACCTTCTTGATACTTCTCAGCATAGCGTCCTCCTCCCATTTATGAGCGCCGTGCGGGGCTTTGCCAGACGGCGTTCCGTAACGCATTCATAATAGAGTGTACTCGAATCTGTCCGGTTGGGAATCCCGGCACCGTCGAGTCTTCTGTCAGGATTACCAGATGTTTCCTGTCCCGGTTTGCTTGACGACGGAGGCCGCAGCCGGTCCCGCGGCCCTGTCGGTTCTGTCACTCCGCCAGTTGGTTGTCCACGGCGTAGCGGGTCAACTGGGCGTTATTCTGCATGCTCATCTTGTCCAGTATGCGGCTGCGATAGGTGCTGATCGTATTGACGCTGAGCGAGAGTTTGTGTGCGATCTCGGAGACGGTCATGCCCGATGCGACCATGCACAGGACCTGGAACTCGCGGTCGGACAGGGTCTCGTGGGGCATCTTGTCCTCCGGCTCGTCGATGCGGCGGACCAGGGTCTCGGTCAGAGTCGAGCTGGCATACTTCCCGCCTGCGGCCAGCTTCCGGACCGCGGCGATGAGCTCTTCCGGCGGACTCCCCTTGGTCAGATAGCCCGATGCGCCCGCCCTGAGCGCCCGGACGGCGTACCGCTTCTCGGGGTGCATGGTGACGACCAGGACGGGCAGCCCCGGCTTCTCGCTCTTGAGCTGCTTGAGCAGGTCCAGCCCGCTGAGCCCGGGCATCGACAGGTCGAGGACCAGGACGTCCCACCGCCCCTCCCGGACGGCTTTCAGCACTTCCTGGCCGTTCTCGGCCTCGGCGCCGATGGTGATGTCCGCCTCGTCCTCGAAGATGTCCCTAAGCCCACGTCGAGCCAGCGGATGGTCGTCGGCGATCAACACTCGGATCATCGCGTCTCCTCCTTGTTTTCTTGTCGGTCGGCAGCGACAGGGTGACGGTGGTCCCCTCGCCCGGCTGACCGAGAATGGTCACGTTGCCGTCCAGTTGGAACGCACGCTCCTTCATGCCCAGAAGCCCGAGCGACTGGGGGCTCTCCTGCTGCTCGTCGGTGATGCCCACGCCGTCATCGGACACCGAGAGCACCGCCTTTCCGCTCGTTACGGACAGGGCGATCTCCACCGATTCGGCCCCTGCGTGCCGCTCGATGTTGGCCAGCGCCTCACGCAGGATGCGGAACATCGCCGTCGAGCGCTCGCCGTCAAGGGTGACGGGCTGCTCGGGCAGGTCAACCCGGCAGGCGATCCCGGTGCGGTTCTCGAACGCCTCGGCCTCCTCCTCGATGGCAGGGCCCAGGCCGAGTTCATCCAGAGTGGCCGGCCGCAGGCGGCGCGAGATATCCCGGACGGTCTCCACGGTGGCGTCGGCATCGTCGAGCATCTGGTCGATTCGGCCGAGCACCAGGTCCGGGTCGATCTGCCCGTCGGACTGGGCGACCTTCCTCCGCAGGACGCCCAGCCCGGTCTTCAGCGCGGTCAGTTCCTGCCCCAGCCCGTCATGCACCTCGCGGGCCATCCGCCGCCGCTCCTCCTCGACCATCTCGACCGACCGTGCGGTGAGTGCCCGGAGTCGCTGGCGCGAACGTTCGACCGCGCGGAGGGCGCGGCGCCGTTCGGTCACGTCCTCGATGGCGAGCAGGATGCGCTCTCCTTCGCCGGTCTCGCCCACGATCCGCCGGGCATTGACCCGCAGGATGCGTCGGCCCATTTCCTCGAGGCGCAGCTCGAGCTCGTAGTCGCGAATCTCGGCGTCGCGGGGGATGACCGTCTCGAGCAGCTCGCGCAGCTCGGCGATATCGAGCCGCCGTCCCGCTACCCCGTAGATCGGCCGGCCCTCGGTGTCCTCCGGCCGGCCGCCGAACATCCGATAGAACGTCGCGTTGGCGTGCAGCACGTTGAGTTCGGCATCGAGGACGAGGACGGCTTCGTGCAGGGTTTGCACGATATTCACGGCGAAGGAGCGGGCCCGGTCGACCTCCTCTTTCGCCCGGAACCGTTCCGTGACATCGACCAGGCACAGGATCAGCCCCTCGACCGCTCCGGCCTCGTCGAAAACCGGCTGCAAGCTCCAGTCCCAGTACGTCGTCCCCCGTTCCGGTGCCGACTCATATTCGAACGGCTTGGCAAAGACCTTGTAGGGCTGGCCCGTCTCGATCACGCGGCGGAAGATTTGTTCGTTCTCCGGGCTCGGGTACAGGTCGAAGTGATTCCGGCCGACCAGCGCCTCCGGGGTGGCCTCGTCGGCCGCTGCGTAGGCCCGGTTGACCCGGATGAAGTTGAAGTCGCGGTCCAGGTAGGCGATGAGCATGTGGGTGTTGTCGAACACGCTCTCGAGGATGGCGGTCGATTCCGCGAGTTCGTCCCGCGCCCGGCTCAGTTTCTCCACGGTGTTCTGGAGGCGCCGGTTGACCTCGGAGAGTTCACGGGTTCGCTCGGCGACCGTCCTCTCGAGGTCTTTGTGTGCCTCCATCAGGGCGTCCTCGGCCCGTTTCCGCAGCGAGATGTCCAGCCCGTACACGTTGGTGTAACTGGCGTCCTCGACGGGAACGAACGACATGTCGAAGGTCCGCCCGGCGCACTCGACCTCCGCCCGGCGGACGATGCCGTCCTCGCGGGCCTCGCGGGCCAGCCGCCGCCACTCGACCGCCGGCTTCCCGTCCTTGC
>PUPC01000067.1 GCA_003553185.1 Planctomycetota bacterium
ACACGTCGCCCCGGAACAGCTCGACGGTGCTGCGCGGGCTGTAGCGGACCGCCAGCCGCTCGGCCACATCCTGCCGGGCGAGCCGCTCCACCTGGGCGCCGTACTTGAACGGGTCCAGGCGAACGCTCGGCGGGGCGGCCGCCAGGACCGCCGCCACCAGAGCCACGGCGCCCGCAGACAGGACGAGGCGGGACCGCAGGGACCGCCACCGGATAAGTGGGATGGCGACGAGCGCGGCGACCGCGGTCGCCGCCGGCAGCCAGGCGGGCGCGATGAACCACATCAGCCCGTTCGCCAGAATCGCGCCGACCGCGCTGCCGAGCAGGTTGCCCGCGTACACCACCCCCGCCCGCTCGCCGGCCATCATCAGGCCCAGCCCGATCGCCGCCGCCCCGAGGAAGAACGGGACGCCGAGGACGGCGAACAGGAGCACCCAGTTGCCGGCCTGCCGCCACAGTTCGCCCGGGGCGAGCCGGGCCTCGACCGGCACGTGCTGGGCCAATGTCGCTGCCAGGGGCATCGCCAGGAACGTGGCGACCACGAGGCCCGTCAGCACCGCGGTCCGACGCGGCCAAAGCCAGGAGCGGGCTAAGCTCAGCGCGGTGCCGCTGGCCCCGAACCCGAGCAGGGCGATGCTGATGACGAGGAAGGTGAAGTGATGCCAGCTCGCGACGAGGAGCATCCTCATCAGCGACACCTGGAACGCGAGCACGGCGACGGAGACCAGGCCGATGACCAGTGCCAGACGTCGGCGTGAGCCGGGCGGGCTTTGACGCGGGGCGGGGCCTTTGGTGTCGGCTCGATCAGTCATTTTCCGGCGGACGAACCAGGGGCACGAATTGGACCCCCATCAGGGAGCGGGTCCGGCGGCCGCCGTCCTCGGTCTTCTCGGCGAGGATCAGGCGCTGGGCCTCGTAGGGACCTCCGATGGGCGCGACCATCCGCCCGCCGGGCCGGAGCTGCTCCCACAGGGGCGGCGGGATATGGCCCGCGGCACAGGTCACGATGATCGCGTCGTACGGTCCGTGTTCGGCCCAGCCGTTGTATCCGTCGGCGTGCTTGACCTTCACGTCATCGTAGCCCTGCTCCTTCAGCGCCTGGCCGCCGCTCTCGGCGAGTTCCCGGATGATCTCGATGGTATAGACGTGTGGGGTGAGTTGGGCGAGCACCGCCGCCTGGTAGCCCGAGCCGGTCCCGATCTCGAGCACCTTGTCGCCCGGCTTCAAGTCGAGCATCTCGGTCATAAAGGCGACGATGTACGGCTGGGAGATCGTCTGACCGTGGCCGATGGGAAGCGGGCTGTCCTGGTAGGCGCGATCCCGCATCCGTCTTGGGACGAACGCGTGGCGGGGCACGGCGCGCATCGCCTCGAGCACCTTCTCGTCGGTGACGGGCTGCCGGATGTCGGCCGGATCAGCGATCTGCTGCTTCACCATCCGCTCGCGTTCGTCGGCCCGTTCTTTCGCCCCGGGCGGCTCGGGCGGCTCCCACCCCTCGAGGCGTTCCGGCTCCTCGTTCTCGTTTTCCGCGTCGTCGGGGACCTCAACCTCGTTCGGCGCTTCTTCGGCGTTCGTATCGGCGGTCCACACGATCAGATAGGCGGCCCCGCCGACGCCGACGCCGAGCACCACCAGCGTGACCAGTATCACGACAACTTTGTTGAAGCTCATGGCTCTTCCCCCTGCAAAGTGTCCTGGACGGCGGGCGGTACCGACCCGTCCCGCATCGGCCGACGTTCCTGAAGGCCGATACTACTATTGTATGGAAGGACCGGCACGGTGTCATCCATTCTTCTGTAGAAGCGACGATTATGCCTGCACTTGCAACAGAGCGGAAAGGCCATCACAGCGAGGGCAGCGAAACTGGCTTCGCTTGACGGTCCGGCGGCCATCCGCTAGATTGTCGGCGTGGCCAGCCAACAGGAAAAACTGCCGCTCGATACGATTCTCTGCGGGGACGCTCTCGACACGCTCCGCTCCCTGCCCGCCGAATCGGTCCACCTGGCGATCACCTCGCCGCCGTATAACCTCGACAAGCCGTACGCCAACCACGATGACGACCTGGACTACGAGGAATATCTGGACTGGATGGGCGAGGTGTGGGCGGCGACGAAACGGGTGCTGGTCCCCGGCGGTCGGCTGTGCATCAACATCGGCGAGAACAAGCGGCAGAACATCACCGAGCCGACCTACAGCGCGTTCATCCGCCAGCTCGTCGATCTGGATATGCTCTACCGCGGTACCGTCATCTGGAACAAGCACAGCGCGGCGAAGCACTGCGCCTGGGGGAGCTGGAAGAGCTGCTCGAACCCGCACATCGTGCCCCGGCACGAGTACATCATTGTCTTCTCGCGCGATCAGTTCAAGCTCGACGGCGATGCCCCCAGCGACCTCACCGCCGACGAGTTTATGACCGCCACCCGCAGCGTGTGGGAGTTCGGCCCGGAGAGCCGGAAACGGATCGGGCATCCGGCCCCGTTCCCGATGGAACTGCCCCGGCGGCTGATCAAATTCTACAGCTATCCGGGGAACGTCGTGCTCGATATGTTCGGAGGGAGCGGAACGGTCGGCCTGGCGGCGTCGGAACTGGACCGCCGGTACCTGCTCATCGACAACTCGCCGGACTACTGTCGGCTCGCACGCGACCGGTTCGAGAAGGAGCACGGGCTCTTCCAGTCGGACGTGCCCGACATCATCACCATCGAATAGCCCCGCAGTCCACGCCGCATCCCGGCGGATCGCATGCCGTGGGGATGGTGCGTCTCGTCGTGAGCGACCGGGCTAACAGATCCGCGGGAGCAGCTCGCCGCGGGGGGCATCGATCAGCCGCTCGCCGAGGGCCGTCCGCAGCAGTACGGGGAACCGGTCGCGCCGCGGCTCGGCCCGGCCGACGACGCACGCCGCGTGTCCGTATTCATGCTCGCGCAGGCGCGACATCGCCTCCTCGGCCTGCTCCTCTGGCAGGAGGATAAGGACCTTGCCCTCGTTGGGGGTGTCCAGCGGGTCGGTCCCCAGGATGGAGCAGGCCCCGGCGACCACTTCGGGGACGGGGAGCGCCGCCTCGTCGAGGATGACGGTCACGCCGGACGCCTCGGCGATCTCGTGCAGGGCCGCTGCACAGCCGCCGCGGGTGGGGTCCCGCATCGTATGCACGTCGCAATGCTCGACCACCGGGGCGACCAGCCGGTTGACCGGCGCCACGTCGGAGACCGCCGAGCTGGCGAATCCCAAGCTCTCCCGGGCCGCCATCACCGCCACCCCGTGCAGGCCGATCTCGCCGGAGAGGACGACCGCGTCGCCCGGCCGGGCGTTCCGCACCGAGATGTCGATGCCTTCCGGCACCTCGC
>PUPC01000150.1 GCA_003553185.1 Planctomycetota bacterium
CTCTATCGGAACCGCAGATGAACGCAGATGAACGCAGATGAACGTAGAGCCCTCCTGCCCGGCGGATGGGGGGACTCACGAGTTTCGCATTTCGGAATTCGGTATTCGAAATTCGGATTTCCCCCCTCCGCGAGGGAGACGGGCTGTGGTTCGATGGCTCCCGGGCTGGTAACACGTGCCACACTGGTGCCGTTCGACGGCCTTCGAGGGGTCTGTCAAGATGGCAAGCGGCGGGTTGTCATGGTGGCAGATTCGCGGGCGTTCGAGGGCGAGGGTTCTCCGGGCCAGGCCGCCGCATGGCCTTGTTGTCGATGCTGTTATAGCTATTTCGCCGTCATCTGTGTTTCGCGATCATCGATTGGCATGCGATTTGCATATTAGTCCGGTGCCGCGATGGGCGGTTTCGCTGGGTCGGATGGTCGTCCGCCCGGTCGCATCGAGATCGATGCCCGGGCCGGATGAATCATCAGCCGGTTGCGTGAGCGGGGAGCCGCGCACCGGGGGCCGGGTGTCGTCGGCTCCGGCGCGGTGTTCTCCGCGAGCAATCGGGCGACCTCCCGGCGGTCCGCTTCTGCGGCCGGACGTGGTAGCCGCGTCGAGGACGATATCCGCCTGTAGTGGAAGAGATGACGCGGCAACACCCGGAAGTTTGACGATGGAAGTCGATGTTCTGTGATTGTCGGACTCGGGGCGGTTCGAGATACTGATTGCCCTGAACCCGGCAGGTCGGCGCCCGGCTGTCGGGCGCCTGGAGAATGGATGTGTCGGCGAGGTGTCGGCACAGCGAATGTGGTTTTGAAAGGAGGGCTTAGCAATGGCTGCGATGTGGAATCCGTGGCGAGAGATGAGTTCATTGCGGCGCGAGCTGGACCGGGTCTTCGACGATTACTGGCCGGCGTCGTGGCCGCGTTTGCGGTCGGCGTTCCTGCCCGGTCGGGCGGCGCGGGGCTACCCGCTCGTGAACGTGTACGAGGAGCCGGACCACGTGACGGTCGAGGGGCTGGCCCCGGGCCTGGACCCCGATTCGGTCGACGTGTCGGTCCAGGAGAACGTGCTCACCCTGAGTGGCGAGAAGAAATCGCTGGACGACGTTCCGGGCGAGGCGTTCCACCGGTCCGAGCGGGCCGCCGGCAAGTTCGTTCGGACGATCCGGCTGGACACGGACGTCGATGTCGAGAACGTGGATGCCAGCTACGAGAACGGCATCCTGACTGTCACCTTGCCCAAGAGCCAGAAGGCCAAGCCGAAGCAGATCGAGGTCAAGGTGTCGTAATCAACCACGACAACGCTGTCATCAAATAGAAGGAGGGCTGACAAATGGCCGAGAACACAGTCGAACGCGAAAATGTCCCGGTACAGAGAGAGGAGCAGACGCCGACGACGCGCGAGCCGGAACGCTACCTCACCCCCCCGGTCGATATCTACGAGACCGAGGACGCGCTGGTGGTGGTGGCGGACATGCCCGGCGTGAGCAAGGACGGGGCTGATGTCCGGCTCGAGGACGACGTCCTGTCCATCGTGGGCAACGTGACCCATCCGGAACGACCGAACCCGACGTACGAGGAGTACGGCCTGCTCAACTACCACCGCGAGTTCCGGATCAACGAGCGCGTCGACCGGGAGAAGATCAATGCCGAGTTGAAGCACGGCGTGCTGACGTTGACCCTGCCGAAGACCGAGGCGGCGAAACCACGCCAGATCGAGGTCAAGCTGTCGTAAGGCAAGACGGGAGCGGCTGCACAGGGCGGCCGCTCCCCCACGCCTGCCAATGATGGAAGAAGGGAGGCGAACATGGCGAAACAAGTACCCATCCGAGACGACCAGCCGAACTGGCTGGCCACAGTAAGAGACCGGATCGGCGATACATTTGACCGTTGGCTCCAGCGGGCCGACTCCGGCGAGGGCTCCCCGGCACAGCCGGCCGACTTCTGGTCCTCGTTCGTCGGTCCGTCAGGAATCGGGCCGGTGGTCGATGTAATCGACGAGGACGACAAGGTCCGGGTCGTCGCCGAGCTGCCCGGCCTGTCCCGAGACGATTTCGACGTTCGGGCCGAGTCGCAGCGGGTGTTCATTCAGGGCGAACGGAAGGACGAGCGGGAGAAGAAAGACCGCGGCTACAGCTACGCCGAGCGGAGCTACGGGGCGTTCTCGCGGGCGATCCCGCTGCCCTGCCCGGTCGTCCCCGACAAGGCAAAGGCGACCTACAAAGACGGCGTGCTCGAACTGCACCTGCCGAAAGCCGAGCCGGACAAAAGCCGCAAGATACAGGTCAAGGTGTCGTAGCCGGCAGTCCGGACATCGCCCGGCGGAGGGCGGCACCGCCCCGCCGTCCATCCGCCGGACCGCGCAAGTCGTCAATCCCGACCGAGGAGAGAACAACGAAGAAGAAAACATCCGGCCTGTCGAAAGGACGCGACGATGCATCGAGACACCCGACCGAACGAGCCCCGGGGGCACTGGCTGGACCGACTGAGGCGGCGGGTCCTCGATACGTTCGACCACTGGGCGAGAGACCGCGACGACGACCGGTTCGGCCCCACCGGGGTCCTCATCGACAGCGCCGACGACGACGTGCTCGAGGTGGCGGTGAAGCTGCCCGACCTTTCGCTTCAGAATATCGAGCTGGATGTCGGGCCGCGCCGGGTATTCATCAAGGGGAAACGCAAAACCGGCGATTCGGCGCCGACCACCATCCAGCGGCCGATCCCTGTCCCGAACACCCTCTCCCGTGTAATCCCGCTGCCCTGTGAGGTTGACCCCGACGGGGCCGAGGCGACATACAAGGGCGGGGTGCTGAGCTTGAAACTGCCGAAGACCGAACAGGCCAGGCGCCGGCGGCACCGGATTCCCGTGACCGGCCGGCGCCCGTCGAAGAAGGAGTCATTGAAATGAGACCTGGTAAGAAGTACGCCATCCTGTCGGCAATTGTAGTCGCGCTTGTTGTATTGGGCGGTGCGGTCATCCACGCCCCTCGGCTGGTCGAGCGGATGCACTACGCCGCCCACGCCGGTCAGGCCCGGGCCGCCCGCGAGAAAATCGGTGAGGCGGCGGACCTGTCGGAAGCGTTCAAGCAAGTCGCCCGGTCCGTCCGGCCCTCGGTCGTCCACATCACGTCGGTCCGGCGAGTCCGAGGCGCCGAACGGCCCAGAGCGCCTATGTCGCCCGGGTTCGACCGGGATCCGTTCCGCGATTTCTTCGGCGACGATTTCTTCGATCGCTTCTTCGACCGGAGAGCGCCGGGGCCCCAGCGGGAGTTCGAGCAGCGCGGCGTGGGGACCGGGGTGATCGTCCGCGAGGACGGCTACATCCTCACCAACAACCACGTCATCGCCCAGGCGGAGGAA
>PUPC01000137.1 GCA_003553185.1 Planctomycetota bacterium
ATGGGACCGAAATTGAATTGTCTGCGAGTGGAGGAGATGCCTTGGAAGCATGTTCGCTGGGGGCCGGTTGGAGTACTCTGGCCCCATTCTTTCGAAGAAAAGTCGTCCGTGAAGCAGGTCCGTGGCGAGAGAGCTTGAGCCAGACGGATGACTGTGAATTCCATTTTCGGGCGTGTATTTGTGCAAACGCTGTAGCCGGTCTGGGCTCGGTACTCGCCTTCGAACGTGCCCACACCGAGCCGGGATGCATGTCGAGTGATCGTTCGGAGCAAGCCCTTTCCAGCCGGATCGAAGCATATAATACCATTCGTGATAACCTCATGAAATGTGGGCGAATGGATCCACCCGCGCAATCCGTCCTGTATTTCCTTTTTGCCGAGACAATGACCCTAGCGCTGGAGCAAGACTATCGGGAAGTGGCTCTGCAGGCCTGTCGCGCCGCATTCGCCCTCATTCCCCCGGATCGACGCTTACGGCGCATCGCCTTCCGGGCATATCTGCCACTCATCCCGCGGCTCAACGGACGAATGGTCATCGGTTTATCCAGAATGTTCCGCATCGCCAACGAGATGGCCCGCTCGGTCGGGCTCAGGCGTCCAATCCAATCTTCTGGCCACGACCTGCCGTTAAGCGAACAAGGGGGCCGGCGTCAACCCGCTGGCGTACCAAATGATTGAGCCCGACGACTTCTGGCCACCGACCTGCCACGGACAATGGATGAGTTCGGAATACGAACCGGGACTGGTCAGCGTGATCATCCCCACGTATAACCGCGCCCACCGGATCGTCGAGACCCTCGACAGCGTCTGGAACCAGACGTATCGGCCGATCGAAGTCCTCGTCGTCGACGACGGCTCGACCGACGACACTGCCGACGTATTCGCAGGATGGCGATCCGGGCATTTGAGCGACCCGGGCTTCAGAGCGGCCTTTTTCCGCCAGGAGAACAGGGGGGCCCCCGCAGCCCGCAATCGCGGAGCCATCGAGTCCCACGGGGAATATCTCCACTTCTGGGACTGCGAAGACCTCATGCACCCGGAAAAAATCGAGAAGCAGGTGGCCGCCGCCGGGATGCATCAAGCCGACATCGTCGTATGCGATGTAGGATTCTTCGAACATGAGCCGGGCGACATGGAAACCTTGTTCAAGTACGGGACAAGGATTGATAACTGCCGCGCTGTGACCGATGCCACTGACGCGTGGATGTTGACGAGCGGTTGGGGGACGCTGGCCGTTCTTTTCCGCAGAAGCGTTGCCTGTTCAGCCGGCCCCTGGCGCGAGACCTTGAGCCGGTCTGACGACTTCGAATTTACCTTCCGAGCGTCGGTCTGGGCGAAAGACTACGCCGGTCTGGGCGAGACTCTGTCCTTCGCGCGGGTCCACACCGAGCCGGGATGCGTCTCCAATCGTTTTTGCGTCGATTCATTCCGAAGCATGATGGAAGCTCACGATGTCATACGGGAAAATCTTGTACGATTGGACCGGATGGGCCCGATGACACGACTATTCTTGCATTGCAACTTCACCCAAATGATGAACGAGGCAGTGAAGGCGGGCCACCGGGACGTGGCCTTAAAGGCGTGTCGCGCCGCGCTGGAACTGGCTCCTGCGGATCGGCATTTCAGACGGATTGTGTTGCGACTGTACCTGGCACTCATCCGTCGGTTCAGCGGGCGAACACTCCGCTGCTTCAACAAGATGGTGAACTCCATCAATTCAGTGGCGCACGCTGCCCGCATTAAACGTCCTGTTTTTCAGCCCGATCTCTCGGACAGATTGAGCGCGGAACCCGCTTCGCCCCTGCCTCGGGAGAGAGCCGGGCATAAGTCACAATAGTGAGAAGCGGGCACGCTGAAAACCGCCTGTCCTCAACTTCGGAGCGGCAACGGAACCCCGGGATACCAGGAACGAAGAATGAAAGTCCTGTTCGTATCACCGGCCGCGAATATATATGGATCGGAGCGGTCCATGCTGGAAGCCCTCCGAACAATGGAACGGACTCACTGTGAGGTCGCGTGTGCGTTAGGCGGTAACCTCGAAACCGAACTTCGGAAGCTCGATATCGAACCATATCACCTCCCGTTCACAAGGTCAGGCATCCGACGGCGGCCTGATCAACATCTGCGACTTTTCGCCCGATTTCAACAGGTGCTCAACCGTTCGAAACCCGACGCCGTGGCCATCAACCTTTCCGGAAACACTCCCGTCCTGTCGCTCGCCTGCATGGTTCGGCGGATCCCGCTGGTCCGGTTCCAGCGATTCGAGTTCAGCCGTCCGGGTCGATGGATCGATCGGTTTTGCCTGAGACGGGCCGCCGCCATCATCTGTGTTTCCAAACACGTACAAGCCCAGGTCGGACATTGGATGGGCTCGAACCATTCCGACCGGGTGCAATCCCTCTATGACCCCCAGCCGCTGCCTGAGCATGCGGAACTCGTCCCGTCGAAGCAGCGACGGACATCAGGGTTGCCGGACGTACCTCTCCTCGGGTTTGTCGGCAGACTGCATCGCCAGAAACGGGTGGAGACGCTTATTCGGGCCATACCACTGGTACGAAACCGTTTTTCCGACGTTCGAGCTCTTATCATCGGCAGCCACGACGGCGGGCCTGATGGCCGGGCATACGCCGATGAACTTCACGAAATCGCGGAAAGCTTGGGCTGTGACAAAGCCGTGTCGTTCCTCGGGTATAGGAATGACGTGATGGACCTGATGGCTGGCTGCGACCTGGTCGTGCTCCCCAGCGAGACGGAGGCCTGTCCCAGGGCTTTGGTCGAATCCTGGTCCCTTGGTGTCCCGACTGTCGCCACCGACATCGGTCCATGCCGCGAGATAACGGAAGCATCGGGCGGCGGCCTGCTCTTCCCGCCCGGCGACTCTGGAGAACTCGCTGCCCGGATCATCGAGTTGCTCGAAGCGCCCGACCGGGCACGCGAGATGGGTCACCTGGGCCGTGACTGGGTCGCTCGCGAATGCGACCCCACAACCTATGGCCGCCGGCTGGAGGAGGTTCTTTTGCAAGTGGTCCGAGCGGAACCGCAGCCGCAAAGATAAACGGAAGGTGTTGCATGAACGTCACATGGGTGACGAGCAGTCTGGCCGGCGGCGGCGTACACGTTGTGTGCGAGAACGCTGCCAAGGCCGTGGCGGGTCTAACCGACTGGAATGTCAACCTGGCCTACTCCAGTCTCTGTGGTCACGAGGCGCCGGTGTTGCCTGGGGTTCACACGCACGACCTGGACATTCTTAATGGCAATCTCCGTTCCGCCGCGACCACATTCCACGACTGGCTGAAAAAACACCCACAAGATGTGCTGCTGATGAATGACG
>PUPC01000341.1 GCA_003553185.1 Planctomycetota bacterium
CGACCATCGACATCAGCTTGATCAGGATGTTGAGCGACGGGCCGGAGGTGTCCTTGAACGGATCGCCGACGGTATCGCCGACCACCGCCGCCTTGTGAGCGTCGGACCCCTTGCCGCCCAGTTCGCCCGTCTCGATGAACTTCTTGGCGTTGTCCCAGGCACCGCCGGCATTCGCCATCATCACCGCCAGGACAAAGCCGGACGCGAGAGCGGTTGCCAGCATCCCGGTCAGCCCGGCGATCCCGAGCACCAGCCCGGTTGCGACCGGTGCGGCCAGTGCGAGCAGCGACGGGACCATCATCGCCTTCTGGGCACCCTTGGTGCTGATGGCGACACACGCCTTGTAGTCCGGCTCGCCCTTGCCTTCCAGGATGCCGAACTTCTGGAACTGGCGGCGGACCTCCGCGACCATGTCGGACGCGGCGCTCCCGACTGCCTTCATCGTGAACGAGCAGAACAAGAACGCGAGCATCGCCCCCAGGAACATCCCGGCGAGCACCTTCGGGTTGACCAGCGTGATGTTATAGATATGGGCGAAATCCGCCAGGGTGGCGTCGTCCAGATTCTCGATGAGAACGGTACCGGTCTTGGTGTGGACGATCTGGGCCACCCGAGTATCATCGACCTCGGTGACCTGGCCACTGTAATCGGAGGACACTCGCACAGCGTCCTCGGATTCGAGCACGTAGCGCTGGAGCCCCTCCTGGACTCCGATCATCAGGGCGGCGATGAGGGCCAACGCGGTGAGCGCTGCCGAACCGATGGCGAAGCCCTTGCCCACGGCGGCCATGGTATTGCCGAGCGAATCGAGGGCATCGGTCCGCTCGCGGACTTCCGGCGGAAGGCCCGCCATCTCGGCGTTGCCGCCGGCGTTATCGGCGATGGGGCCGTAGGCGTCGGTTGCCAGCATGATGCCGAGTGTCGAGAGCATCCCGACGGCGGCGATGCCTACGCCGTACAGCCCGAGGGCGGGATTGGCGAAGCCGCCCGCGAATCCGAAACTGGCGATGATGCCAATGATGACGGCCATCACGGGGAGCCAGGTGGAGAGCATGCCTAAGGCCAGTCCGCCGATGATCAACGTACCGGCGCCGGTCTCCGCCTCTCCGGCCAGCTTACGGGTCGGGCTGAAGTCGGCCGAGGTGTAGTACTCGGTCGCCTTGCCGATGATTACACCGGCTACCAGCCCAGTAATCACGGCGAGCCATATGCCCCACGGGTTGAATCCGTCGGGCCGCTCGAGTCCCTTGAACAGCAGCCAGGTCAGCAATGCCGAGCCGGCGGTGAACAGGAACGCGCTGGCCAACTCGCCCTTGGTGAGGGCGTGGAGCAGGGCTTTCTGCGTGGCGTCCTCGCGGGTTCGGACCAGGTAGATACCGATCACCGAGGCGATGCAGCCAAGTCCGGCCAGGGCCATCGGGAAGATGAGCAGCGGCATGCGGAGGTCGGTGACGCCTCTGCCGAGAGCGATTGCTGCCGAGACGCCCAGGACTCCGGCCGCCAGGATCGAGTTTGCATACGACTCGAACAGGTCGGCGCCCATCCCGGCGACGTCCCCCACGTTGTCGCCCACGTTATCGGCGATGGTCGCGGGGTTGCGAGGATCGTCTTCGGGAATACCCGCCTCGACCTTTCCGACGAGATCGGCCCCGACATCGGCGGCCTTGGTGAAGATTCCGCCGCCGACACGCGCGAACAGAGCTTGTGTGCTGGCGCCCATACCGGAGGAGAGCAGGGCGATGGTCATCGCGCTGAGGGTCATCCCCTGCGACCGCACGCCGATGAGGTACATCAGCAGGAACCAGACGCAGATATTAAGCAGGGCGAACCCGACCACAATGAGGCCCATGACCGAGCCGGCCCGGAACGACACCTGGAGTGCGCCGTTCAAGCTCGTTCGGGCGGCGTTGGCGGTTCGAGCACCGGCGTTCGTCGCCGTGCGCATTCCCAGAAAGCCGCACAGACCGGAAAAGAAGGCGCCCGCAAGGAATGCGAAGGGCATCCACGGGTTCTGCGTCCCCTGGACGAAGGCCATCAGAAGAAAGATGCCGAACAGGGCAATCACGACGTAGGCGACCACTTTATACTGCTGCGAGAGATACGCATTGGCGCCCTCGCGCACGTGGCCGGCGATGGACGCCATTTTTTCGGTGCCTTCGCCGTGCTTCTGAATCTGCTTGGAGAAGTACATCGCAAAGCCCAGGGCCAGCAGCGCTCCCACCGGGGCGATTATCCAGAGAACCCAGGTCATAACGGGCGCAGTCGGTGCTGGCTCGACGGCTGCTTCACCGGCCAGTACCGCCGGTGCAACGCCTACGAAAGCCAGGAAAAACAAAAACACGAAAGCCGGTTTAATCAACCGCATTCACCAAACTCCTTTACTTAAAAAGCTCACCACAAAAACGTTTTTGCTGCAAATAGAATCCGGACGGGATCGACTGCCTGCCGCGATCATCTGGTCAGTTTCACGATTTCCTCCACTTTCTGCGCGTAGCGTTCGTTCCCCGGATCGAATTCATACAGGGCACGCCACGCTCGCCTTGTAATGATGAGAAAGACGTTGGCCTGCGGATCAAGATGCTCGTGATACGCAATGGCCTGTTCGCCCAAGACTTGGGCCAGGATATCCAATCGCTGCTCTGCCAGTCGGGCCTCTTGCTGAAATGCGGGCTCTGGTCGAAGCAGTGTGGTCCAGTGGGAAATGGTCTCGTGGATGATCGTTTCCCCCTCTTCGGCCGCTCTCATTGCTCGCTGGAGCGCGGCCCGGGTGTGTTCTTCGCCGGGCGGGAGTTGGCCGCGGATGGCACGGTTGATGATGGTTATGGCCTCGCCGACATACCGATCGAACATCAGCCCCCGGATGGCCACCACCCGCCGGACCTCCCTGCGATCCACCATTCCGCTGTCGATGAAGTGTTTGCAATGGGCGCCGAGTCGATGCAGGTTATCGGCCAGCAGGTGGATCTTGGTTGGTACGCGGGCTCCGCGCTCCGCGCCACGGATAACGGTGTCGAGGGCTTCCGCTGTGGTCTGCGCCTGCTCCATGTCAATGGACTCATCGGTTGTCGCCTGTTTCCAAAGCGATGCTGTCTCCGGGTCCAGTTCGGCCAGCACCTCGGTTACGAGCGAATAGAAGCGAATTGCGGCGGCGGTCGCTCCATCGGCCTGCCGTCGTTCACGGGCATCCACGTCTTCATCGGTATCCCCCGGCTCTCTGGGCACCGGATTCTCCAGGATCCGGACCCAGATGTTCGATGCCGTTTCGATCATGTCCCTGAACTGGACGTAATCGGATCGCGATAGCTGGTCCAGGCGGCTGTCCAATCGTTCCACGGCCCGTTGCAGATTTGCTGCGGCCGTTCTGCTCCGCCTGTGAGGATGGGCCGCCGCGTAGCGCAGCTCGAGGACGGTCCGTTCGAGTTCTTGCCGGGCCGCTTCCTGCTCAGCCAGCGGTGTGTCGAGCAACGATTCGAGCTCACTCGCACAAATATCCAGGTTCCGAGCGGCTTCCTTGTGCAGCGGGTCATCGCTTACCTCTCGGGCCCAATCGGTCGCCGCGGAAAGGAACAGTTCCTGTGCCTCTTCAAAGTGGCCGTTTTCCATCGCCTCGCTTGCGGCCATCATTTTACTGTGTAATCGTATTTGTCTTTCCAGCCGTGCGATCTGTTCTTGAGCGGTTGCCTCGTAATGGGGGAATGCCGCTGCGATCTCGCGATGCGCCTCGATGGCTTTTCTGCGGTAATAGAGCATGCCTTCCAGGTCGCGTTCGCCGTCATCGTCGGGCTCCTCCAGTTCGCGGGCCATGGCGGCATAGGCGTGTCCCCACATCGCAAGCTGGTGGGGGTTCACATGTCCGACGCCGGGACGGGTGGACTCCTGGAAAGCACGCTTGAACTTATCGGCGGCGACCAATATCGGGTGCTCTCCTTTCTCGGCGATCACCTGGGCTTTGAAATAATCGGTCCTGGGGTCTCGCACCGTGGCGCTTCGGTGCATGTATACCCAGCCCAACCGCCGATAGAGCCGCCAGACCTCGGGGTGATTGCGGTTGCGGGCGATGCCGTCCTCGGCAAGTGCTATGGCGTCTTTGACCCAGTGCCAGCCCTCGACTACGCTGGGCGCGTCGTACTGGATGTTGTACGCCATGTTCCATATCTGGAAGTCATAGGCCTCGATGTCGGTCGGTTGGAAGCGGAGGATGCCTCGGATCACCCCGTGCAGTTCGATGTGTTCGCGGCGATCGTGCAGACGGGTTGCCTGTACCCAGAAATAATTGACGGGGATCGTGCGCAGACTGCCCAGCATCACCGTAAAGCCCAGCTCAAGAAGCCGGTCAACCGGTTCCACGTGTGCCGGAGTCAGGGTGCCGTGTCGGGCGCGGTTTACCCGTGCCTGTATGACGCTCAGCCCGGCGAAACACAGGGCGAAGAAGCAGACCAGAGCGAAGAACCGTTTGTGTCGGCGGAACCAGTTCATTCTTACTCGAGCTCCCTCGCAGAAAGAAACAGGTATCCGAATGCGAAGAAAACGACACTGTAGCCGAGCGCGATGAGAACGGCGGTGGCGAGAACGGACCACGGGACCGTCCACTGACGATTGATAAACTCGGCCGAACTGAACTGGCTGAAGCCGGGAGCGGCCCATATGAGAATCTGCTGGTAGAGGTATTCGATCCAGTGCCACGCCCGTTCGGTCGGAGTCATCTGTTGGAGTGCGGCAGCGGCCGGGACCGCGCGTCGGCCCATTTCCTCCAGAAGCAGGTCTTTGATGCCGCCCGCCATGGCCACCACCAGGGTAAACAGGATGGCGACGGGAGCGGACAGGATCGTGGAGGCGGCAACTGCGATGGTGGCAAAGATCGAAAGTTGGAAGAATATCAGGGCGACGGACCGGATCGTGCTCGCCGCGAACTGGTCCGGCTCCAGGATCAGATAGATCGGGGGCTCGTCGGCCTGATAGCCGATCTGGGCGTCTCCCGGAATGTCGGTCAACACAAAATCTACCCCTTGCTCCGGGTCGATCAGGTGACTGGGAAAACGGACGTACGACACTGTGAGGTTCCGCAGCCGCATCGGGCGCTCCACCTGCTCGCCGGTCGCGGGGTTCCGGATAATCGCCGTGACGGCCGCATAATCGAGGAGATCAAGCCCGGTCCTCGCCTGCACGTGGAACCGGGTACGGAAGGTCGCCTGTTCTTCGGGCAGCGCTCTTGGGCTGACCGGCCCAGCCCGCCATCGCGGCTCCTTTCCCCGCCGCACAAAAATACGGCCGAGTGCCCGGTAGTGGGGCCTCACGTTGACCACCTCCGCCGCCAGAACACCATCGGTAGCCAGCCGGCGGGGGAGGGCGACAATGCCATAATAGTAATCGTAAGCGGGCCATTCGTCCGGGTCGCGACGCGACTCTTGCTCAGAAAAAACAAAGTCGACGACCTTGCTGACACGGGCGGGGTCTTCCTCGCCGGGATTGTAGAAATTAAATTCGATTCGCGGCGGCTGGTGTTGGGTCCGGTCGACGCCACGGAGCGGCTCGTGCCGCAGGTGCCCGACGGTAATCCGGGTCCGAATGGTCTCTTCGTCCGTCCGGTCTTGTTCTTCGGGCAGGTCGAAGTGCCAGGTCTCGTTTCTGGCCAGTTCTCCGACCGCCAGGGTCAGTTCGCCGACTCCCCAACGTGCACGCCCCTGAGCTCGGGCGCCCAATTCGCGGCCACCCACCACTCGTTCGGGGGCTAGTGTTCGCTCGTGCAGCCGAACGACATCCTTTGGGATGGTACCGGCGAGTTCCGTATGACGGCCTGCGATTCGTGCCTTGTATTTATCCTCGGTCTTACCGATCGCCTCGAGCATCTGGCCCTGGCGGAGTATCAGGCGCTCTTCCTCAACAGTCGGATCGTCGGGCTCCAGTCGGGCTGTCGGGGCGATCACTTCCAGCTCGTAGGAGCCGCCCTCGAACGTCTTCCGCATGTTTGCTATGTGGGTGACACCGTAGGTAATCAGCCCGCCGAAAAACAGGAACAGGGCGAGCAGGAGAATCAAACCGGCCGTTTTGCCCAGAACGATCTCCAGGCGGCTGAGCGGTTTGGTGGCCAATGTATAGATGCGCTTGGTGACGATATCTCGGTGGAGTGCGGACCCGCCGACAAACGCCGCGACGATCAGGCCGAAAAAGGTGAGCCCGCCGTAGCAGAGCCGTTGGACAACGATCACTCGCCCGGCGTCGGAGGCCTGCGGCCAGAGCAGCGAACCCAGCCCGAGCAACACCATCAGGGCGACCGCGCCGACCAGCACCCGGCTGCGAACCGCCTCGCGCGTGGTGAGCAAAGCCAACTCAGCGACCCGCCGCCACCCGGAGGGTGTCAAAAACCGACGTACCGAGCGCACGACGTCCAAGTGCCCGGTCGGATGCTGTTTGTCAGCTTGCGGCGGCATCGACTTCCTCTTGATTCTTGGCCCTATCTCGTTGGCGTTCCGATTCGATGATGCGCATAAACAGCGAACTGAGCGTATCGTAGGGATGCACGATATCGGGGTGATCGTGGCCCATCTCGGCAAGCAGCTCGACCAGTCTCTTCTGCTCGCTCTCGGTCAGGTTATCGATGGTCAGTTGCGTCTGGTTCTTCACCATCAGCAGCTCGTCCAGGGACCCCTCCTCGACCAGTCGGCCGTTGTGGAGGATGGCGATGCGGTCGCAGACATCCTGCACGTCGGGCAGCAGGTGTGTGCACAGCATCACGGTCTTGCCCAGGTCTTTGAGGCGGCCGATCAACTGTTTGACTTCGCGGCGGCCGATGGGGTCAAGGCCCGAGGTCGGTTCGTCGAGGAAGATCAGTTCGGGGTCGTTGACCAGAGCTTGTGCGAGCCCGATCCGACGGGACATCCCCTTGGAATAACCGCGCAGCGCCCGCTTTCGGGCACCCTGCAGGCCGACCAGTTCGATGAGCTCATCAATCCTCTTCTTCCGCTCCGGGCGGGGTATCCCGAAAATCCTGCCGCAGAAATCGAGCGTCTCCTCGGCGTTGAGGAAGCGGTACAGATAGGACTCCTCCGGGAGGAACCCGAGCTTGTTCTTGACCTCGATGTCACCTGCCGGCTTGCCCAGCACGGTGGCCGAGCCGCTTGTGGGGAAGATCAGGCCGAGCAGGAGTTTGGTCGTGGTGGTCTTTCCGGACCCGTTTGGCCCCAGCAGGCCAAACACCTCGCCCCTTCCTACCGTCAGGTCGAGCCGGTCGACGGCCAGGACCTCGGGGCGCATGAATCCCGAGTACACCTTGGTCAGTTGGTTGGTCTCGATGACCGGTTCGCCGTATTCGGGCATATATGTGCTCCTGTTAGAATGCGCCTCGTATCAGTTCGATCTGCCATTCGGCTTTCGCGTCGCTATCGGCAAGAATGGCGACCAGATCGAAACGGCAGCGTCTGTTCTGCATGCGGTGCTTTGCTAAATAAGTCGAAGCGGCCGACCGGATGCGCGCCTGTTTCCGCCTGTCGACGGTGGCCTCCGGCGATGCGAAAGAATTGCTGCTTCGGGTACGGACTTCCACAAAACAGATCGTATCGCCGTCCAGGGCGATGATGTCGACCTCGCCGCCACGGGCGGAGAAGTTCCGAACCAGCGGCTTATACCCGTGCGACTTGATAAATTTGAGTGCAGCTTTCTCGCCGGCTCTGCCCAGGTCCTCGGCTGAACGAGGCATTCGTACCGGTTGTCCTTCCTTATTTCGAGGAAGTTTTTCCAGGCGGTTTCGAGCGTGTCGGACGTTTCTCTCTCACTTGGGCGGCCTTGCCCACTCGCTTCCGCAAGTAGTGCAGCTTCGCTCGGCGAACATCGCCGCGGCGGACAACCTTGATGGTCGATATCGCCGGTGAGTTCAGGGGAAACGTTCGCTCGACACCTTCGCCGGACACGATCCGCCTGACCGTGAATCGCTCGTTCGCCTTGCGTCCCTTGCGGGCAATCACGATGCCCTCGAAGACGTGGATTCGGTTGCGCCCGCCATCAGTGGTTTGAACGTGTACGCCTACAGTGTCTCCGACGTTAAAGTCGGGGATGTCGTCTTTTGCCTGCTGATTCTCGTACTCTCGGATCAGGTCCATTTGCTCATTCCTTGTCGTTTGCGGAACAGGTCTGTTTTGCGAGGATATCGGGTCGGCGCTCGCGCGTCCGGCGGATGCTCTGTTCCAGCCGCCACTGGGCCACGGCGCCGTGATCGCCACTGAGAAGAACGTCGGGGACACGCATCCCGCGGAACTCGGCGGGCCGGGTGTATTGGGGACAATCCAATCGGTTTTCGGTGAAGGAGTCGAACTGGGCGGAGTCCTCGTGGCCCAGGACGCCGGGCAACAGCCGAGTAACCGCATCGATGACAACGAGTGCCGGGAGTTCGCCGCCGGTCAGAACATAGTCGCCGATGGACAACTCCTCGGGCTTCAGCCCGGCCCGGATCCGCTCGTCGAACCCTTCGTACCGGCCGCATACGAGCAGCAGATGTTGTTCCCGGGCGAGCTCGCGGCTCAGGGACTGGTCGAACAGGCGGCCCTGAGGCGTGAGCATGATCGTGCGGGGGGGTGGCTCCGTTCCGGCCGAGATGTCTTCGACGGCCCGAAACACCGGGTCGGGCATCATCACCATTCCCGGTCCGCCGCCGTATGGACGGTCATCCACGCTCTTGTGTTTGTCCGTCGAGTAGTCGCGCAGATCGTGGACGCACACCTCGATTGCCTTCTTGCGGCGGGCGATCGCGAGCATGCCTTCCGACAGATAGGGTTCGAAGACATCGGGAAAAATGGTGACCACGTCTACGCGAAGCATTGAAAGCTCCTGCAGGGGGTTCCCCTGCTCACACGTGAATGCCGTTCTGTTTGAGGATGTTCTGCACCGTCCGGCTGGGCTTGGCCCCGTTGTCCAGCCAGTGCAGCACTCGATCCCGCTTCAGCGTCACCTTGTCTGCGTCGTCATCCGCCAGCGGGTTATAGGTCCCCAGCGTTTCGAGCGCTTTTCCGTCGCGCTGTGATTTTTGCTCGAAGACGCTGATTCGGTAGAATGGGCGGTTGCGCTGCCCCATTCTTTTCAGTCTGATTCGTGTGGCCAATAGATATCTCCTTACTAACGAAGCGGGAGCCCGGCGGGGAAACCCCCACCTTTCCCTTTTGCTCCCTTCTTGATCATTTTCTTCATCTGTTTGAAATCTTTCAGCAGGGCATTGACTTCCTGCACGTCGGTGCCGCTCCCTGATGATATCCGAAGACGCCGCCTCCCGTCAATGATTTCGGGGTGCAACCTTTCCTCGATGGTCATCGACTGGATGATCGCTTCGACTCTTGCGAACTCCGATTCGTCGATCTCCTCGTCGCCGATCATGTTGCCGATACCGGGGATTTTCCCCAGCAGGTCGGAGAGCGGCCCCATTCGCTTCAACTGCTGGAACTGTTCGAGCATGTCGTCGAGAGTGAAGGTCGCCTTCTGGATTTTCTTCTGGAACTCGATTGCCTTTTCTTTGTCGACGGTCTCCTGTGCCTTCTCGACCAGGGAGACCACGTCGCCCATCCCCAGGATGCGACCGGCGAGTCGGTCCGGATGAAACTCTTCGAGGTTGTCGATCTTTTCGCCCACGCCGACGAACTTGATCGGCTTCCCGGTAACCGCCCGGATGGAAAGGGCGGCACCGCCGCGGGCGTCACCGTCCAACATGGTCAGAATGACCCCGTCGATGCCGAGCTTTCGATTGAACTCGTCGGCACTCTGGATGGCGTCCTGGCCGGTCATCGCGTTCGCCACCAGCAGACGCTGGTCCGGTTTCACCTTGTTGGCGATCTCTTCCAGCTCGCCCATCAGGGCTTCGTCAATGTGCAGGCGCCCAGCGGTGTCCAGGATGACGAGGTCACAGCCCTCTTTCTGCGCGAACTTGACGGCCATCTTGCAGATACGGGGCGGGGTAAAATCCTCGGTGAAGACCGGCACGTCGATTTGCTCGCCGAGGAGTTGGAGCTGCTTGACTCCGGCGGGGCGCTGGACGTCGGCCGCCACCAGCATGGGTTTCCGGCCCTTGCGCCGGGCCAGGTGGGCCAGCTTGCCCGCTGTTGTTGTCTTGCCGCTGCCCTGCAGTCCGAGCAGCATGATCACCCCGGGGCGGCTGCCGTCTTTCGCCGGGAGCGTGGTGTCGGCCTCGCCCATCAGGTTAATCAGTTCGTCGTGGACGATCTTGACGATCTGCTGGGTGGGCTGAATACTTTTGATGACCTCCTGCCCGACCGCTTTTTCGGTGCAGGATTTCACGAAACTGCGGGCTACCTTGTAGCTGACGTCCGCCTCGAGCAGGGCCATGCGAATATCCCGCATCCCCTCCTTGATGTTTTTTTCCGTCAGCTTGCCTTTCTTGCGGAAGCCGCTGAACACATTCTCGAGCGCATTGCTTATCGTTTCAAACATATTGCCTCTCTGGGCTTTATGGATAGTCTTCCTGTACGCGTTCGATCCGGGCGCCTAGGTTGTTGAGCCGCTGTTCGATCCGCCCGTACCCCCGGTCGATATGATATATGCGATGTATTATAGTGTACCCTTTTGCGGCCATCGCGGCAAGGACAAGGGCGGCGCTCGCTCTCAGATCGGAAGCCATCACCGGGGCCGCCGTCAGCTCCGGCTGGCCGACGATGATCGCACTCGAGCCCGCCTTGCGAATCTGTGCCCCCATCCGGCTCAGCTCGGCTACGTGCATGAAACGGTCGGGGAACACCTTGTCGGTGACCACGCTGATCCCCTCGGCCCGGACGAGCAGTGCCGTGATCTGGGCCTGTAGATCGGTGGGCACGCCGGGGTAGGGGAGGGCGATCACCTCCGACGCCGTGAGAGCGTCCGGCGCCCTGACACGACAGGTGTCACCGTCCGTCTCGAGGTCCACCCCGATCCGCCGGACCGTGTCGATCACGGCCGACAGGTGCTCGGTCCGCATGCCGCGTATGGTAACATCTCCACCGGTGATGGCGGCCGCCACCATAAAGGTGCCCGCCTCGATCCGGTCCGGGATCACCTGGTGTTCGGTGCCGTGCAGCTCCGGCACTCCGTCGATCACGATCCGGTGGCTTCCGGCACCGTCGATGCGGGCGCCCATCTTGGTGAGGAACTGTGCCAAGTCCACGATCTCCGGCTCGCAGGCGGCGCACTCGATGATCGTCCGGCCCTTTGCCAGGCAGGCGGCCATCATAACGTTACAGGTCCCGAGTGCGGTCGAGCCGTGCGGTCCGCCGAGGTAGATTTCGCTGCCGATCAGTTCCGTGGCGCTCGCGTCGATGTAGCCGCCTTCGAGCTCGATCTCGGCCCCCAGTGCGGACAAACCTTTGAGGTGCAGGTCGATGGGGCGAACACCGATGACGCATCCGCCGGGCAGAGAAACACGTGCTCGCTTTCGCCGGGCGAGCAGGGGACCGAGCAGGCACACGCTGGCCCGCATCTGGCGTACCAGTTCGTAAGGGGCCTCGATTCGTCCGTTGTCCCCGGGGGTGATCTCGAGGGTGCCGTCGGGCGTCCGATTCACGTCGACGCCGAGCTCGCGCAGCAGGGCCGACATTGTGCGGATGTCCCGCAGGTCGGGAATCCCGGCCAGGCGAGTGGTTCCATTCCCCATCAGCGCGGCGGCCATCAGTGGCAGGGCGGCGTTCTTCGCACCGTTCACGTGGACCTCGCCTTTCAGTGGGTTTCCGCCTTGTACGTCAAATCGGTCCATATCAGCTAACTCTGCCTTTAACTCGTCCTTCTGGCCAGGAGCACGCGGTCGGTCCCTCGCAGGTCCTCGTGGATGTGAACCTGTTCCAGGTCGTCGATACGCTCCGCTTCCTCTCGAATCTGGTCGGCGGTGAACTCGCTGAGTTCAAGGGCCAACAGCCCGCCGGGCTTGAGAAACGCCGGTGCCTTCGCCATGAGGTGCAGGGTATGATTGATGCCATCCGGCCCGGAGAACAATGCGATCTCCGGCTCGTATTTTATCACCTCCGGCGGCAGGTCGCCGCGTTCTTCCTCAGCCACGTATGGCGGGTTCGACACCACCGCGTCGAGCCGACCTTGCAGCCCTTCGTCCGCCAGCGGCTCGAGCAGATCGCCCTGCCGCAATGCGACCCGGTCGGCCACTCGATGTTCCTCGACATTACGCCGCGCGACGGCGAGGGCCGGCTCCGAGATGTCCGTGGCGTAAACGGTCGATTCGGAACGTTCCAATGCCAGTGTTACTGCGATGACCCCGCTGCCGGTCCCGATGTCGGCTGTGACCAGCGGCCCGTCTGGCAGCTCGTCCAGCACGTGCTCGACGAGCGTTTCCGTCTCCGGCCGGGGCACGAGCACATCGTTGTTGATCTCGAACCGGCGTGAGAAGAACTCGCGGTGGCCGAGAATCTGTGCCGTGGGGCGGCGTTCGCCCCGTTGCCGGACCAGTTCCCGGAATTCGGACAATGCCGGCTCGGCTACCTCCTCGTCAAATCGCACGTACAGCTCGATCCTCTGGCATCCCATTACGTGAGCCAGGAGGAGTTCGGCGTCGAGCCGGGCGGTGTCGTTGATGCCCTTCTTTTCAAAGAATGCTCGGGTCGCGTTTATCAGGTCGAGGACTGTCCAGCCCCTGGCCATTATGATCCTGCGGTCTCGTTCAGAGCGGCGAGTCGGTCTTCCTTGTCTTTTTCGACCAGATCGGCCAGCAGCTTGTCGATGTCGCCGGCCACAATCTGTGTGAGCGAGTAGCTTTTCCCCAGACGATGGTCGGTGACCCTGTCCTGGGGATAATTGTAGGTCCGAATTCGTTCGCTCCGATCTCCGGAGCCGATCTGGGACCTGCGGGTGGCGTCTCGTTTCTGCTTCCGGGCCTGGACTTCCTGCTCGTACAGGCGGCTCCTGAGTACACGCATTGCCTTCGCCAGGTTCTTGTGCTGACTCTTCTCGTCCTGGCAGGAGACCACCACTCCGGAGGGTTCGTGGGTCAGCCGAACGGCCGATGCAGTCCGGTTTACACTCTGCCCGCCGGGGCCTGACGAGCTGAACCGGTCGATCCGGAGGTCTTCCTGGTTGATCTCGATGTCGACGTCCTCCGCTTCGGGAAGCACCGCAACGGTCACAGCGGACGTATGAATTCGGCCGCTCGCCTCGGTGGCGGGCACTCGTTGTACCCGGTGGCCGCCGCTCTCGAAACGCAGATGACTGTACACGTCATTTCCTTTGACTGCGAAGATCACTTCGCGGAACCCGCCCAGTTCGGTCGGTTGGCTCGAGACCATCTCGGTCGTCCATCCCCGACTCTCCGCGTATTTGCTGTATATCCGGAACAGGTCGGCGGCGAACAGTGCGGCCTCGTCACCGCCGGTCCCCGGGCGAATCTCGATGATCACGTTGCGCTGGGAGTCTTCGTCTTCGGTGAGGATGAGTTCCTCTACCTCTGCCTCCAGCGCCTGCTCAGTCGAGTCGATCTCGTCCAACTCCTGGCTGGCCAGCGTACCCAACTCGCCGTCCGGTTCTTCGGCCAGGATGGTTTCGGCCTCATCGCGTCGATCCCTGAGCTTTTGTGCCTCGCGATATTTCTCAGCAGCGCGGGAGGCGAACCCGTACTCCTGGGCATATTTCTGGAAGAGAGCCCGATTGCCGATCACGTCGGGATCGGCGAGCAGTTTTTCGAGTTCATCGGCCCGGGATGCCAGTTCGGCGAGGCGGGCAAGGAGGGGCCCGTTCAGCATAGCGGCCTCCTCACCGGCTTATTGGCTGTCCTGTTCGGCGGCGGACTCGGCGGTTTCCTCCGGCTGGGCGTCCCTACGGCCAGCATAGTTGCCGTACCGGCGCTGGAATCGCTCGACGCGGCCTGCGGTGTCCACATACTTCTGCTTACCGGTGAAAAACGGATGGCAGGCAGAGCACACCTCGACCTCGAAATCGCCGCGTGTGGACCGCGTCTCTATCACGTTTCCGCACATGCAGGTGACGGTTGCCGGGTTATAGTCCGGATGAATATCTTTTTTCATCACACAATCCTTCTCACGTTGATTTTCGGTGCCCCAACGACGCAGACACCATTTTACCCAAACCCCGAGAAGTTTCAAGTTTTATCGTTCCGGGAGAACCAAAAAAAACATTTGACATTCGACCTGTTTCGGCGTAGTCTAGGGTAGGTCAGTCAATTGAACCACGGTTAGAGAAAGGAGCGGGCCATGCGTACGGTAATCACGAGCGTTTTGGCGTTTATTTTGGTGGGGACGTTGGGCGGCTGTCAGATGGTCGATGATGTGCTCAACCCCAGGCCGCAGTCGGGGCATACACGGGTGTCGCAGCAGTTGGATGAATTTCCGCCCTTGCCGAGGGACCAGCGTCGGCCCGTGACAGTCTATCAGTTTGAAAACAAGACCGGTTTCCCGCACGGGCTGCAGATGTCCAACGGGATGACCGAGATGCTCATCTCCGCCCTCGTTCGGACCGGGCAGTTCCGGGTCGTCGAGCGGGCCGCGTTGGATCAGTTAATGACGGAGCGCGACCTGCAGCGAAGCGGCGAGGCAGAGGGAGAGGCCGCCACGACACCGATGATTGGAGCCGCCTTCATCGTGACCGGTGCGGTGACCGAACTGAGCGAACGGGGCTCCGGCGGA
>PUPC01000048.1 GCA_003553185.1 Planctomycetota bacterium
GAGATGGCGTTCGACCTCGGGGCCGTCGGTGTAGGCGCGACCATCTACTACGGCTCGGAGGAGTCCCGGCGGCAGATTCGCGAGGTCTCGGAGTGCTTCGAACTGGCCCACTCGATGGGGATGTTCACCGTCCTCTGGTGTTATGTTCGGAACGAGGGCTTTACCAAGGAGGGTACCAACTACGAGCGGTCGGTCGACCTGACCGGCCAGGCGAACCATCTGGGCGTCACCATCCAGGCCGACATCATCAAGCAGAAGCAGCCGGAATCCAGCCGCGGGTTCGAGGTCATTGAGTTCGGCAAGACCGACGACCGGGTGTACGACGAACTCGCCCCGGACCACCCAATCGAGTGGACCCGCTGGCAGGTCGCCAACTGCTACATGGGGCGCGTGCCAATGATCAACTCGGGCGGAGGGTCGGGCGGGGACGATCTCGCCCATGTTGTGCGAGCAGCGGTGATTAATAAGCGGGCCGGAGGAAGCGGAATGATCACCGGAAGGAAGGCCTTTCAGAGGGCGATGGGCGAAGGAATCGAACTGCTCAACGCCGTGCAGGACGTTTATCTGAGTGACGAAGTGACCGTCGCCTGACCGAGCGTGTCTCGGCTCGGCGGAGGTTCCGCCGCTCGCTCCAAACAGGTCGATACAGGAGGACCGCAATATGTTCGGCAAAGCCATCAAGCTCTTCTCGCTGTTCGGGTTCGAGGTCAAGATCGATGTGAGCTGGCTCGTCATACTGGTGCTCGTGCTCTGGTCCCTGGCCGGCGGTGTCTTTCCGACGATGTACGAGGACCTGGCCACGGCGACCTACTGGGTCATGGGTGCAGTGGCGGCGTTTGGCCTGTTTGCGTCCATTGTCGTCCACGAGTTGTGCCATTCGCTGGGCGCCCGACGGTATGGCCTCGAGATGAGCGGGATCACCCTGTTCATATTCGGCGGGGTGGCCGAGATGACCGAGGAGCCGCCCAGCCCGAAGGCCGAGCTGGTCATGGCGCTGGCCGGCCCGGCGAGCAGCGTGGTGATCGCCGCGATATTTCTCACCGTCGCCTGGCTCGGGGGCCAGGCGGGCTGGCCGGACCCGGTGGTCGGCGTGGTCTATTGGATCGGCCTGATAAACGCGATTCTGGTCGCCTTCAACCTGATCCCCGGCTTCCCGCTCGACGGGGGGCGGGTGCTCCGGGCCATCCTCTGGCATTTCCAGCGCAACCTCCGGAAGGCGACGCGGATTGCGTCGCGCGTGGGGATGATATTCGGCGGTCTGCTCATCGCCTTCGGCGTGCTCAACCTGCTCCTTGCCTTCACCGTCGCCCCCGAGGCGGATATCCGCCCGAACCCCATCGGCGGGCTGTGGTGGATTCTGATCGGGATGTTCGTCCGGGGCGCGGCCAGCCAGGGGTACCGCCAGGTGCTCGTGCGCGAGGCGCTCCACGGCGAGCCGGTCAGGAAGTTCATGAACGACCAGCCGGTGACTGTCCAGAGCGACCTCTCGCTCTCGGATGTGGTCGAAAACTACGTGTACAAGTACCATTTCAAGATGTTCCCCGTGGTCGACGACGGGCGGCTCGTCGGCTGCATAACCACCCGCAAGATCAAGTCCATACCGCAAGAGGAATGGTCGGAGAGGACCGTCGCGGATATCTCCGAACCATGTACCGCCGATAACGCCGTCGGGCCGGAGACGGACACGATGGAAGCCCTGACCAAGATGAACACGGGCAAGATAAGCCGCCTGATGGTGGTGGAGGGCGACCAGCTCGAGGGGATTCTCACCCTCAAGGACCTGCTCAAGTTCCTCTCGCTCAAGCTCGAGCTGGAGGGGGATGAGGGTGGACCGCAGCAACAGCAGCTCAAGGGCGAACTCTCCAACATCGCGGAGAACTGAAGATGGCTGATCAGCACCAGCACGACCACAACCATTCCGAACACGAGGGTCACGACCACTCCGAACATGAGGATGCCCCTGAGGAGGGGGCTGGCCACGAGCATGACCACGGTCACGAGGGCCACGACCATCGAGAACATCACAAGCACATGGTGGCCGATTTCCGGCGTCGGTTCTGGGTGGCCCTGGTTCTCACTGCCCCCATCCTGATCCTCTCGCCGATGATCCAGGGCTGGCTCGGCCTGGCTGAGGTGCTGGCTTTCCCGGGCGATCGGCTCGTCCAGTGGGCGTTGGCAACGGTGGTATTTTTCTACGGTGGCCGGCCTTTTCTCGTCGGCCTGAGAGACGAACTGGGCAATCGCCAGCCCGGCATGATGACCCTCATCGCGTTGGCCATCACCGTGGCATACGGGTACAGCACAGTGGTTGTGTTCGGTGTGCCCGGCGAACTGCTCTTCTGGGAGCTTGCGACCCTGATCGTAGTGATGCTGCTCGGCCACTGGATCGAGATGAAATCCGTTCTGGGCGCGTCCGGCGCGGTCGAAGAGCTCGTCCGGCTGATCCCGGCCGAGGCCCACCGGTTTACCAACGGCGATACCGAGGACGTGCCGGTCAGCGAGCTGGCCGAGGGCGACCGGGTTCTGGTCAAGCCGGGGGAGAAGGTCCCGACCGACGGGGTCATCACCGACGGAGTCAGCTCGCTGAACGAGTCGATGCTGACCGGGGAGAGCACCCCGGTGGAGAAGAACGTGGGCGACGAGGTCATCGGCGGGGCAGTGAACGGCGAGGCCGCCCTCACCGTGGAGGTCCAAAAGACCGGGGAACAGACTTACCTCGCCCAGGTCGTCGAGATGGTCCGCCGGGCCCAGGAATCGCGCTCTCGGTCACAGGACCTGGCGAACACCGCCGCAAAATGGCTGACGGTGATTGCGATCACCGTGGGCCTGGTCACCCTCGCCGCCTGGCTGATCGCTGGGCGGGAGTTTGTGTTTTCGCTCGAGCGGATGGTCACCGTGATGGTCATCACCTGCCCGCACGCGCTGGGGCTGGCGGTCCCGCTGGTCGTCGCCGTCTCCACCGCGCTCGCCGCCCAGCGCGGCCTGTTCATCCGCGACCGGGCGGCGTTCGAGCGGTCAAGGGCGATCGATGCGATCGTGTTCGACAAGACGGGCACGCTGACCAGCGGGCAATTCGGCGTGACCGACGTGGTCCCGCTGGGCGACTGCGACGAGAACGAGGTGCTCCGGCTGGCCGCGTCGGTCGAAAGCCGGTCCGAACACCCGGTCGCAGCGGGCATTGTGGCCGAGGCCCGGGAAAGAGGGATCGATTTGGTATCACCGGCCGGGTTCGAGGCCATCCCGGGGAAGGGCGCCCAGGCCGAGATCGACGGCCGGGCGATCAAGGTCGTCAGCCCGGGCTACCTCGA
>PUPC01000049.1 GCA_003553185.1 Planctomycetota bacterium
AACCGTCAGGGACTTGCAATTGCAGGACGTATTCCTTCCATGCTTCTTCCAGCCGGGCGATGTCCCTGGTAAAGCTGGTCTTGAACGCTTCTTCGGGGTCCTCGCCTTCCCGCAGCATCCGCATGTAACGGGCGAAGCGGTCCTGTCCGGCGTGGTTCTTCAGGAAGTAAACCAGTGACCAGCCCTGGGCGTATGCGAGCGTGTCGTACTCGGCTCGGCCAAACGTCATCAGTTTCTCGAGCGGGTGGTGCTGGTCCTGCCGGATCGCACGCTGCAGCTGCATGAGGCGGATGCGGGGCTTGACGCCGGTGACCAGCCGACCGTTCTGCCATTGGCTGGTTTCGAAGTAGACCGCCAGCCCCTCGTCGAGCCACAGCGGCGGCCGCTTCTTGAGGGCGAGGCCGAGGAAGTGGTGGGTCGCCTCGTGGTACAGCGTGCTGAGGGTGTGGTGCTCCTCGGTGCGGCGTTTGTAGGCCACGATCTGGGACCGCCCGTCGCTCGAGCTTCGGTAGAAGCCGAGTGCTCTCTCCGGGAGGTTGACGCCCAGTTCCCTGGCGTAGGCGCGAAAGTCGTCTTCCTTCTCGAAGATCAGCAGTTCGGTCTTCTTTCTCTGTGCCCCGTCGGGCACGCCGAATATCTGCTGGAATTGCCGGTACAGTTGCTCCATAGCCAGACCGGTGTTTCGGCAGACGTGCGGGCCGATGTCGGTCTTGACCACGAAGTTGGGCGTCTCGAGGGTGAACGGCAGAAAGGGACCGTCCTGTTGGAACGAGATCTGGCGGGTAACTTCACGCCCGTCGGTGCCTGTCAACCGAAAGGTCACCGTCTCGATCTCTTTGGCTGGAAAATCGCGGACTCCCGCCCTGGTGCGGATTCGGACGCCCTCACGGTTCAGGCGGACAAGCTCGCCGCTGACACGATCCCCGCGGCGGAGTTGGACAATGCCCGGCATGGCTCCCGCTGAGCAGGCAACCAGCAGCGTAAGCAGGAATGGTATGATCCTGCGCACCATAGGGTTCACCCGTATCGTCTCGTCGTTCTCGACCTCTATTTCATTATACGCAGCGCCGGTGCCCCCGACAAGCAAAGCCCCGGCGTAAAATTTGTGAAAAAATGTGCCGGCCATCCCTCATGCCCGGCCGATCATCACAAGCGGGCAGCCCAACCCGACCACTATCGGCCTCTCTCGGCGTGCTCGCCCGAATGCATTTTCGGCACGATTCCCGCCAGCTTGAGCAATCAGGTACTGCCCCGATCAACCGTTCGCCACGGCCGGTCATTCTCATGGGGCGGGCCTGGTCGTCAATCTCTGCTCCGCAGGGTCCACATCCACGGTTGGAAGTCGTCAAGCCGGAGTGCCTCGACCCGTCCGTCGCCGAACAGCACGTTTGCCCGCCCGCCGTGGCGGAGAGCAATGTTGACGTCGCTGTCGGCCTCCTGCCCATCGGGAAGGCCATCCTGATCTTCGAGGTGGCGCTGAATAACCCATCCGTGGTAGTCCATAACGACGATGGTGTCGGCCCCCGGCGCCTCACGAGTCCTGCCAAGGACGGCATTATAGCCATAGCTGCATTCGCCGTACGGGGTGGTCGGCTCCCAGTGCCCGGGCATGGCCGCCTCGAGCGAAAGGAGGGCCAGGGCCGTGGTGTATGCCCGCCCGCCATATCCGCTCCCCCAGATACAGATGCTCTCATCCCAACTTCCGTCCTTGTCTTGGAGGTCGGTCAGTTCCTCCGGCCAGACGTTCTCCTCCCAGTCATCCCAGGCGTCGCCGCCCAGGATCGAGTTGGCCAGTGTCATGTAGTAATAGTAGTAAAGGGACCTGCGGCTGCTTAGGTTGCTGGCGTATGTGAAGTAGTTGTTCGAGCCGTGCAGCCGGTTGAGCACGCCCCTGGCCCGGCCGCTGTTGGTGGTATGATTGGCGGTACTCGCCGGCCGGTGGCCCATTAATAGCCGGGTGAGCAGCGAGATGGCGGTCGCCGCGTATCTCCGATGCCCGGTCTCATCTCTGTCCCATTGCGGGCCGAAGCGGTAGGTGCTGCGGTAGTCGCTGCTGTGGACCAGGTTCCGGAGCAGGCCGTGCATGCGGTCCTGGCAGAACATCGCGCCGCCACCGCCGACACCAGCCAGCCCCGCCTTCTGCCCCATGTCGATCGCCTGGATGGCCCAGCCCGTGATCGAGACGTCGTTCATATTGATGGTATAGCCCCATCCGTACGATCCGCCGGGCGCCTGCATGTCCGCGAGGTGCTGGAGCCCGCCCAGGGCCGACGCGGCGCAGTCCTGCCGGCCGGTCTTGATGTAGGCGAGGGCCATTGCCATTGTCGCCGTGGCGTGATCGTATAGATACCAAGTGCCATAATCATAGCCCCTGAACCGCCCCGAGGTCCTTTGTCTGGAGAGCAGCCATTCGATCGCTGAGCCGACGGTCCCGGCATATTCAGCAGGATACTGGTCGGTACATCCAAAAAAGAGGAAGGCCATGAGGGCGAGAGCGGTCGTCCCCGTGTGGTATCCTTCCCCTCTTGTTCCGCCCCTTCCTCCCCACTTTTCCACCGCCCAGTATCCGTCTTCCTCCTGGTTCTCCGCCAGCCACCGGAGCCCTTCCATCACACTGTCCGATTCTGTGAATTCGACGCTTTGGTATGTGATGGGGGGAGTCGGCTCGAGCGGACAGGCGATGTACTCGGGGTTGGGCAGGTGAGTCGCCGCCAACGTCTCGTACCACCGGCTCTGCGTCGCGAAGTTCCACACCGGCGGATATACCCCCTGATTCTCGGAGGCATACATCAGGCAGGCGTGGCCGATCTGTTCCAGCCGGTTCTGACACTTCAGGCGCACAGCCCGCCCGTAAGTCATATTCGTGCCAACCACGATGAGCGAGACCAGGATGAGGATGGCAGCGACGACGACGAGCAGTTCGGTCATCGAAAATGATTCTTTGCAACCTCGCGCCCGCATGAATCACCCCTTCGCGAGTGCCAGCGTGCCGGCTCCGCCCGCTCCGCGGCCCGATGTCCTACCGTGCCGCACAGACATCCCTACTCCCTTGATCGGTCGGCGGGCGAACACTCCGTCTCTGCCGGCAAAACGTTTCCCGGTCAGCTCGTCGCCTCGCTGCCGCGACAACATTTTACCGAGGCACCATAAATTGTAAAGGAAAAAGTTTTCTTCGACGATTGCCAATTTTTTCTCATTTGCGTTCTTGACATGTGCGTGGAGAGCGCTATACTGATGTTCTTGGCGGGATGGCCGACGTTTGCGGTTCCGCCGGAGCGTATTTTGTTCTTTGACAATCGGGAAGAA